>NZ_LZHB01000072.1:0-112831 GCF_001690345.1 Gilliamella sp. Gris3-2 | reverse complement strand
TCTAACACAAATATCTGAGGTAAATTAGGTTTAGCTATTTGACTAGGATTAGAATTTTCCAATTGGTTTTTTGCTTCTGGGCCAGTTAGAGTAACCCGTACACTAGTACTAGTTACATTACTCATCGTAGCAGTTATACCCTCATGAGTAACTGAGGGCCAAGTAAGCGATTGGTCACTTCCACTTATCTCCAAATCAAAATATAAGTTATTGGCCGCTGTGGTCGGAAAATTTAAACCGTAAGATTCGGGTATAATTGATTGAGTAAGAAAACCTTTTTTAGCTTTCCACATGGAATCAGAACTTTCACCAGAGTCATAGCTCAAATTAGGCTTTGCGAATTCTACTTTTACGCAAACATTGTTACTTGATGAGTTAGGATTAAGGTAATATATTTCACTACCTGCTTCAAATGTACTACTACTAGGTAAGCCATAACGAGTACTTATACTACCTCCTGTAGTACTTAATTCCACTTTATAAGGCGCATTACATTTCGTCAATACATCATTACGGCTTACCTTTTGACCATACTTATCCGTAATTTTCAGCAAAATATTTCCTGTAGCCGTTACTTCATTCGACCTCTGTCCATCTCCATCATCATCGCCCCAATTTCCTAGTGCCACTAACTCACTAAAATTCACTGAATTAAATGATGCCGGTACCATCAAGTTAATATCAATAAAACTTTGACCTACCACTGGCAACTCAATCGGACTTGTCAATGATGAAGAGTTGCTTTGAGGTGTGAATATTCGACCGTCCGATAACTTAATACCTAATAAGTCCTCTGTTTTAGTCACTTTAGTGACACCATCATCAAAGGTTAAATACGGTGCAGAGCCTCGAATAGCGTTGATCGTCGTAGCTGTTAATGCCTGCGATTCTAATGAATACGATAAAAACAGCACCAATACCAATTGTATTTTTGGAAATAAATTTGTAGATAATTTCGATGATAATTCGAAAGATAATTTTGAAGGTATAAATGAGGTTCGTGTAAAAACTCGTCGAATAGAATTAATTGATAAATTTAAGACATAGGTTTGCCAGTGCCTTGTGCCTTGTGCCTTGTGCCTTAAATGATAATGCATCACGCTCCCCGTGTCAAGTAATATTTTGTTTTATTTGAATTTTTATAATCAATTGCTCATTTAATGAGCTTTTATTTGAAGATCGATGAAATTATAACTGTTTTAAAAATAATTGGCTAGTTTTTTGGCGGACTTTTTTGTAAAGAAATGTAAAGATAAAACAATTCGACTTTATAGATAGGTTAATTTTATAATTAAAATATGCTGTTAGCTTTATAGCTTTTGAATTTTGTCGGAATAACTGATATTGGTGATAACGTTTAATTTAAGAATTTTGAGCGTAACATCTTACAACTCACATGAGATACAAAATATGAACTACGGTACCCAACGCTCTCGCTCTTAACCATCGGTATGATTTACTCGAATCATTATGATATTCGCCTTTTTTAAGCCTATTTGCTTTGCTAAAAAGTGCCAAGTTGTTCCTGATAAATTGGCATCCCTAACAAAGCACAAACACACCAAACAGTCCTATTTGGCGTGCTGCCCTCAGTCTATCAGCAAAGCACTCCGACACAGTTAAAAGATAGGTAGATTAACCTTGCCGTGTTGTGTGTTTTCTCTAAAATAGCTCAGGTGGACTATTGATTTTATTGAAGTTTTTTATTTTACTTAATTTAAGTAATTATTAGCTAATTTCTGTTTTTATTACAATGTTTTTGCTGTGTTTTTTGTGCCTTGAACACAACTAATCACTTTCGTTAGTTAACACACTATGGGATATAAATTTACTTTTATGCTAAATAGATGTTTTATTGGAGCGGGAAACGAGGTTCGAACTCGCGACCCCGACCTTGGCAAGGTCGTGCTCTACCAACTGAGCTATTCCCGCTTATTGAGGTGCTTCGTAAGAAGTGGTGAGCATTATACAAAAATTTTTGTATCTCGCAACCTCTTTTTATTATTATTTTTTGTCTTTCAAACTATCTTTCCAACTAAGTGATTCAAAAACACCAAATAAAAATAGCCGTAACACTTTAAATTTGTCTTGTTGTTTTTCTTGTTTGGTCATGGTTGAGTTTAACATCCATGCTTGTAAACCATGAGTAACAGTAAAGGCGATTAAGCCAATATTGGCAACAACATTTGCCGGTTTTGGATATGGGTAGATTAAGTTAAATAATAAAAATAACCACATTAATGAATATAAGGTTTTACCAATAAAAATGAACATTAATTATCTTCTCGTATAAATAGATAGCTGTGAACTTGCCCTGCAATTTTTTCACGATGTAGGCGCCAGTTAGTTGGAATATAAGTTGTTAGATCATGCTGTATTTCTATTTCAATATAAATATAAGCTGACGGCTTTAGCCAATTATTATTTTCAAGCTCGCTAACCGTTTTTTCGACTAATGATTGATGAAATGGCGGATCGATAAATACAATATCAAACTGTTTTACTGCTGGCCTGTTTAGCCATTGTAAAGTATCAGTATGATAAATGTCGATTGCGTTGCTAGCAATAATCTGTTTATTTTTGCTAAGTAGCTGTGCTACTTGTTTATCTTTTTCGAGCAAAGTAACACTTTGGGCTCCTCTTGATACTGCTTCAAAACCTAATGAGCCACTACCCGAAAAGCAGTCCAAACAATCACTATCATGTATAACTGGCATTAACCAGTTATATAGAGTTTCTTTGATTCGATCGGTGGTTGGGCGTAATCCTTGTTTGTCTAGTACCGACAATTTACGCCCACGCCATTTTCCGCCAATAATTCTTATTGAACCATTCATGCTAAATCCTTTATTAGAATAGTTCTGAAGTATTACCTTCTGAATCTGTTACTTTCGTGCCTACCTCTTGGGTCGCATAAGTCGTTGGTTCGGTACCTTTTATAAAGTACTCTGACATTGTTTTAGATCCAGATTGAGGTAATAGACCTGTTTTTTGATCAATAGTAACAGAAATAACATTTGCAGGTTTTACATCTTCTATTACTGGTACATCTTTTAGGGCAACTTTCATATAATCAACCCATATTGGATTTGCGGTTACTGCCCCTGCTTCAGCCCGGACTGTTCGCCCCAAGTCACGGCGATGATCATCAAATCCCATCCAAACAGTAGTTACAATATTGCCACCAAATCCAGAAAACCAAACGTCTTTAGATGAGTTAGTTGTCCCAGTTTTACCACCGACATCTTTTCTACCCAATGCTTTTACACGCCATGCAGTACCTTGCCAATCTGAACCACCAAATACGATGGATCGAAGACCATCTTTCATAATAAATGCAATACCACTATTTACCGTATGCGGTGCGTATTTTGGTGTTACATCAGTGACTTTATTTTCAGTATCAATATCAGGTAAAATTATATTATCATCTGCTTTTAGATTTTCTTGCTCTGGCTCTTCATTACCTAATTCGGTTGATTCATTTTCAACATTATCAAGTGATACTGGTGTGGCCCCTACAATGACGTCATCGTCAGTACAATTGTGACAAGCAATTAAAGGTTGATGCTGATAAATTAGACCTTTACCATCATTTTCCTCAATTTTTTCAATTAAATATGGTGATATTAAATAACCGCCATTAGTGATCACCGAATAAGCTCTTGCCACTTGCAATGGCGTAAATGATGCCGAACCTAAAGCTAACGATTCATTATAAGAAATATTTTCTTTAGGAAATCCAAAACGCTCTAAATAAGTCGCAGCATAATCTATACCAACTGCACGCAATGCTCTTACCATCATTACATTTTTAGACATTCCTAAGCCAATTCTTAAACGTAAAGGTCCTGCATAGGTAGGTGGTGAATTTTTAGGACGCCATGTAGCACTACCCGCAGAACGAACAATTGGTGCATCATTAAGAAGCGTAGCCATTGTTAAACCTTGCTCTAATGTTGAGGTATAAATAAATGGTTTAATATTCGATCCTAATTGCCTTAGTGCTTGTGTTGCTCGATTAAATTTACTCAAATTAAAATCATAACCACCAACAATCGCTTTGATTGCACCATTGTCTGAATCAAGTGATACTAGCGCAGCGTTAACAGCAGGAATTTGTGATAATTCCCAATTATCATCAGTTTTTTTGACCCAAATTAACTGTCCTGCCTTGATGGTGTCAGAGACTTTTCTTGGGTAAGCGCCTTGTCTTGTATCGCTAATAAATGGACGCGCCCATTTCATGTTTTGATATGCAATAGTAATATTACTTTTATCAGATAATACCGCTGTTGCTTCTTTATCTGAAGATGTCATGACCACCGCTGGGCATATTCCGCCATAGCACATGTATTTATTAAGAGTTTGCTGGATTTGTTCAGAATTCCATGGTGCTTCGTCTGGTTGCCATAATACTTTTTCAGCACCACGATAACCATGTCTGGTATCATACTCAATAATATGCTTTTGCACTGTTTCTGTTGCAGCTATTTGATCGGTTTTTGAGATAGTTGTATAGACTTTATAGCCATCTGTGTAGGCATTTTCGCCAAATTTGTCGTACATAAATTGACGTGCCATTTCGGCAACATAAGGCGCCGAAAACTCAATTTGTGGTGAGTGGTAGCTAGCGCCTAACGGTTTTTTAATCGCTTCGTCATATTCTGCTTGAGTAATATAGGATTGATCTAGCATTCGTCCTAGTACCCAATTGCGTCTAGTCAATGCTCGTTCTGGATGTGAAATTGGGTTGTAAGCTGATGGTGCATTTGGTAAACCAGCTAATAAAGCCGCTTCATCAACAGTTAACTGTTCAGGTGTTTTACCAAAAAAAGTATAAGATGCAGCAGCAACACCATATGCCCTCGATCCGAAGTTAATCATGTTAAGGTATAGTGCCATGATTTCTTCTTTTGATAACTCTTTTTCCATACGGATAGCCAAAATCATTTCTTTGACTTTACGCGCTATACTTTTTTCAGGTGTTAAGAAAAAGTTCTTAGCGACTTGTTGCGTAATTGTACTGCCACCTTGAGAAAATCCTTTCTGCTTTAAACCAATATACATCGCTCGAGCAATACCAACTGGATCGATGCCAAAATGTTCATAAAAACGAGCATCTTCAGTTGCAATGACCGCATTAATAACTATTGGAGGAATTTCATCGTATTTCAAAGGGGTTCTATGACGCTCACCAAAAATGGCAATTAACTCACCATCTTTACTCAATACTTGCATTGGTGTTTGCAATTTAACATTTTTTAATGTTGCAACGTCGGGAAGATCTTTCGAATAATGAGCATAACCTGCAATACCAATAACCAAGCCGCAAAGAAATAAGCCAATGAATAATTTTAGAATAATTTTTAACACTCTAATTAATATCACAAATCTTTCCTATCTGAATTTTACGGCAAAAAATGATACCAATACTATTGCTGCACCAAATTGAGTAAACCTGTCTTAAGTGAGGATCCTCACTTTGACATTAAAAGGGAAATGCTAATAGTCGATCACTTTATTAAAATAAGTCAAAATTATGCGCATTATCTCCCATATTTATCTTTATTTTAAGTAATTTTTTACAAAATGATGAAAATAATTCTAATTTAACTAAAGTAAAGAAGGAATTATGTGGAGCATAAAACTTAGCATATCAAAAATACAATTACTGATTTCAACTCTTTTCTATTCACTGCTAATTGCGCTTTGTTTGGTTATGTTTGCTAACACATCCTTAAATTGTTATACCTTTGTTATTGTTCTATTATTAATAATAGAATGGTGGCGCAGTCTGTGTTATTTAAAAACCATTAAAGACGAATTTGCGTTATTTCACTGTATCAATCAAATATACTGGCACAAGCAACGTTGGCACTTAATACATAACCCTTTGATATTTCGTTATATCATTATTTTGAATTTAAAATCCCGACATAATGGCAAACGCTGTACGCTATTATTAATGGTTGATAATCTTCAACCTAATGATTGGCGTACATTACGTTTTTACTTAAAGCAAATCGAATTAAATTGACACAAACACCTACTTTCCTGAAACTTTTTGCCATAAAAATCGTTACACTAATGGGATTTTTTGATCCAATACTGATAAGGTTGAGATTCTATTTGCAATGACAGTAATTGATGATCCATATGGCGACAAAAGCTAGGTACATCACGAGTAGTTGCAAAATCATCAGCGATCACATAAAGAACTTGTCCTATAGATAGTTCTCGGATCGCTTTTCTAATTAACATAATAGGTTCAGGACAACGCAATCCAAGCGTGTTGAGTTCTTTATCAATAGTTATATTCATATTTAATAATTATAAAAACAGTTTACTTAGATAATGTGGTACAGCATCTTGAGCGTTAGAGCCAATAACCTCTAACTCAGGCAATAATGATTTTAATTCCGAGCTTCCGTTTTGCATTATACAACCTTTACCTGCGGCTTTTAACATTTCGTAGTCATTCATGCCATCACCAAAAGCGATACTATCTTTTAAACTGTAACCTAATTTTTCTACCACTTTTTTTAGTGCACTACCCTTAGACACATTTTCGGCCATCACTTCAAGGCAATTTAAGGTTGAAAAAGCAATGCTAAGTTTGTCACCAAATTTTGCATCAAGTCGATTCTTTAATTGGACTAAATGCGGGTAAAGTGCATTATCCGTTGTCGTAAAATAAATTTTAGCAACATCGCTAGTGTCAAAATTAAGTGGATTAAATAATTGATAAGTAAAATCTGTGTCTCGAAAGAATTCTAATGAATATGTATCTTCCTTATTAATTAACCAATGATCACCACGATATACATGAGTATAAATTAAAGGATCATCCATACTCATTTTAGCTATTTCACTAGCAAGCGATGGGGAAATACTTTGGCTAAAAACTAGATTACCTTCGCTATCATGCACCCTAGCACCATTTGCTGTTATCATAAAGGCGTCAATTTCCATGTTTTCACGCATTTGAGCGACATCAATGTGGTGTCTGCCAGTTGCAAAAACAAAGTGAATGCCTTTTTTACGTAACGCTTGAAGGACTTGCTTGGTATAAGGTGATAAGCTATGTTCAGGAGTTAATAAAGTACCGTCTAAATCAGAAGCAACAACATGCATAATATTCTCTACTTTTATAATTAATGGTAATAATAATATACTTTAAAACAATATTTACTTATCAAAGCAACTGCTAAAACAAGTTAAAGTATGATACAACTCCGTTAACATTTACTCAACCAATTGCGGTGTAATAAAAATAACCAACTCTCGTTTTTGCTGTTTTTTTCTATTATATTTAAATATATTTCCAATAATGGGCACATCGCCCGCACCAGGTACTTTTTGTTGCCCATTGGTGTTAAGCTGTTGAAAAATACCACCTAAAACTACTGTTTCGCCATTTTTTATTTGAACTTGTGTTTTGATCTCTTGTGTATCAATAGCTATTGCCTCACCACCATCACTACGTTTTATTGAGCGACCAGCCGTATTTTGCGTAATGTATAAGTCTAAAATCATCCTATCATCTGTTAGTACTTTCGGTGTGACCTCTAGCCCTAACACCGCAGGCTTAAATTCAATAGATGTTGCACCATTACTACCACTAGAAACCTCGTAAGGAATTTCAGTACCTTGTTTTATCGACGCCATATTTTGATTGGCTGTTAACAAATTTGGGCTGGCTATAATTTCAAGTTGATTTTCAGATTCGAGCGCTGATAACTCTAAATTAAGTAAATGACCAGATATTTTAGCCAAATTAAAACCTACAGTTGTGGTGGGATAACTAGCTCCAAGCCCCACATCGAACTTATCTAATAATTGCGATGATTTTCCTGAATATCCCCATTTTATACCCAGCTCTGACATGCTCTCCTCATTCATAGTAACAATATGCGCTGAAATATGAACTTGAGGCATTGGTTTATCCAGTGTTTTAACTAATTTTTGGATATTAGCAAATTGTTTAGCTAAATCGGTAATGATAAGCGAATTTGTCCGCTTATCGAGCGTAATCTTGCCCCGTTCTGATAATAATCCTTGTTGTTGAATTGTTTCAATTAAGGTGGCTGGGTCTGCATGATTAACAGCTATAGGCAAAGAATTAAGTGGTTGGTTTAATTCTTTTTCTCTTTGTTCAGATTGCTGTTTTTTCAATAAAACTTCTGGTTCTATCGCTTTAGATACGAACAAAATATTATCGTCAATTTCGGCTTGTAAATTTGCCGAATCTAATATGATCTTTAGCGCTTTGTGCCAATCAACGTTGTTGAGTTTAATGGTTTGCTTAATTGGTATATCTTCGGTCATGACTAAATTCATCTGCTGATTATCGGCTAAAGCTTGTAAGATAATTGCAATGTCGGTTTGGTAGAATGTCATTGAGATATTTTGTTGCGAATCGACATTTACTGATTGCTTCATATTTGCGTAAGTTGTATTTATGATCATTGTTACAAATATAAAAATTATTACAGCTAACAAACTTATTATTGCTTTAATCAATCTGCAAATACATTGTTCTAGCCATTGATGCTTTTGATTCTTACTATTGTTATTATTCATTTAGCGACATTGTCCATGATACAGTACTATGGCAATAATCAGGCAAATCGGCCTGCCACGTTATTTTATCGTTTAATAAAGATTGCAAACGCCAAGGAAACAAAACGTTAGGCACCACATCATCGGTTATTGCTAACCATTGATTTTCAGATGTTAACCAAATTTGCTGATAATTCTGTTCAATTTGATTCATGCTTCCCCTAAAATGCCAAACTTGAATTTGTTCAAGCAGTAACGCCGTTTGCTCACTACAAGAAACTGAGTAATTTTGTTGAAAAGGATCTCGTTCTAAAGACACATCGGCCTTTAGTTCAAAACAGATAACAATTAATAAACTAATAAATTGATAGATATAACGTTTCACTTTATGACTTTTTAAATAAGAGCGTAAACATGATCTGTAACTGCTGTTCTTGCTTGCTGATTTTTAGATTCTGAAAATCAAGATAATAAAAATCATCCGTTAATGATGAAATTAAAGCCATAAAATCAAAAAATTGCCCTTCTAATTCAATATCCCAATTAACCGTATTGTCAGTTTGATAATGTTTAAAGGAACTTAGTGTTAGATGATTTTGTTCAATAGCCAACGCTAATTCTTTTTCAGATATCAAACTATATAAACTATTTTTACTTGCCTGATAACGCCTTACTTTTGCCTGTAACAATTCAATTTCAGTAATCTTTTGCTGATATAACTCGGCCTTTAGCTCAGCTTGTTGCTGGCCTTCTTTAATAAAAAGTTGATAAACAATAACAAAATATGCTAAACAACATAAAATACACAATGCGTACTGTTGCCAAACTGGGCGATAGAAAAAATCACTGTTCATTAAGTTCCATTTCCATTTCAAAAAATAAATTATTCTTATTGGTCGATACGGTCTTTATTTGACTTTTAGCGATATTTTTTAGCATTAACAAATTTTGGTTAAAATGAGTAAGTTCGACATAACTAAAGCTTTGCCCTTCTATCGCTACTTTTTTAGGTTCATAATAGAAAGAATCAAGCCAAATTACTGAAGGTAACTGCGCTGAAAGCAATAATAAGGATTGCTGAATTTGTTTTTGACTTAATGATGGATTAGGCAAATAATTAACTAATTCTTCAGTTAATTTTTGTACTATCTTTTGCTGGTGTAGTAATTTTTCATCATAAGTTTGTAAATCATTTTTAGCGTGTACCCACAAATAACAGAGCAAACAACTTATTATGCCCATAAATCCAACAACCACGCCTGTCAATTGTCGTTGATGTTTTGTTTGTTTCTCTTGCCGCCAAGGTAAAAAATTAACTTTATTATTTTCAAATCGACAACCTACAAAAGTTAATAGTCGTTGATGCTTTTTAAAAAGATTGATCCAATTTTCAATATAATGACGTTCAACTATCATCACTGTAATTTGTTTTGTATGTTCAGTTGAATAAACAAAATCAAAAAATACACTTTTAGCCGACACTTGGAATAATTTATAAATGTTAGCTTCAACATATAAACTCAATTCATTTAAATTTAGCTTTACATCAGGTAAGGTTAATTGTTGTATTTGAATTAAATTGATATCCAAATTAAGTTCAAATACCGCACGCTCAGAAATTTTTTTTAGTAACTCATCAATAAAAATATCTATATCATTTTCATTTTGATAATTAAATACAATCAGATCTTCGCTAGTGGCTGTTGTAGCATTTCGCTTAACTGAATTTTCAATCCTATAGCGTAAAATTGTAGGTTCGACATAAATAATGACGCTACTTTTATTAAAAATCATGATGGATTATCTTCTTGTTTCTGATAATAGCATCACTTAATCATAATCATCTTTTCCTAAATAAAAACTGACAAAAGCGATTTTTGCGAACTATCACCCAAAAAATGTTTAAAATTAAATCGAACGAAGTAGATTTTAGAGAATTTTAAAAAAAAAGGTTGACTGAAATAAGTCGTGCCTTATAATGCACATCCACACGGTAAGGGTGATTAGCTCAGTTGGGAGAGCACCTCCCTTACAAGGAGGGGGTCACTGGTTCGAACCCGGTATCACCCACCAATCTTTACCGTGATGTTTCAGTAATGAAACACTTGGGGTGATTAGCTCAGTTGGGAGAGCACCTCCCTTACAAGGAGGGGGTCACTGGTTCGAACCCGGTATCACCCACCATCTTTAAGATGGGTCGTTAGCTCAGTCGGTAGAGCAGCGGACTTTTAATCCGTTGGTCGAGCGTTCGAATCGCTCACGACCCACCATTTTATTGAATAATTCCTAAATAAATCCAATCAATCTAATTAAGTAAAAAAAGCAATGAGAACGATAGCGTTCGACAAATTTGTCTGGAACAAATTTGAACAACACGCAGTGTTGGCCCCGAAGGGGTGAGGCACACGATGTGCCGAATAATCGCTCACGACCCACCATTTCATGACATCAATATTTAATTAATAAACAACTTATTTAATTACGCTATACTAAACAGATAAATACGATAGAATAATTAAGTTATTTAATTTATAAGGAAGTTGTATGCTAAAGTTTTTTGCAAAACTATCATTAGTTTTATGTTTTAGTATTGCTGTTAATGCTGATCAACAAACATTATTTGATTTTAATGAAGAATATCAAAAAGCAACAGAACAAAAAGATGCAGAGGCGCAATACCATGTAGGTCTTATGTACGCTGATGGCTCATATACTAAAAAACGGCAATTTAAAGGTTTCGAATATGGTTTTGATGAGCAATTAAAAGCACAACCTGATTATATTAAAGCAAAAGAGTGGTTTGAAAAGGCTGCCAATCAAGGTCATATCGCAGCTCAACACAGTTTAGCCTTATTGTATTATAATGGACAAGGAACAAAACAAAACTATTCTAAGGGAATTGAGTGGGATACAAAAGCAGCTAAAAAAGGAGATGCCGTTGCTCAATATACATTAGCAACACTCTATTACAATGGTACAGGGGTTAAAAAGAACTATTTTAAAGCTAAACAATGGTTTGCTAAGGCCGCTGAACAAAACTATTCCGATGCTAAAGATCATTTAAATGTTGTAACAAAAAAGGTTAATGCCATTGTAGCCAAACAACAGGCCAAGAAAAAGCAAGCTAGTAATAACGATTGCGGTTGTTAATAATTAATCTGTTACACCAAAATGGAAAAATATCAAAAGATATCTATACATTAAATCATTGCTTTCAATAGACTTATCAAAATAAGCACAAATAGGTTTGCAAACAAGTTAAAAACATTCTTTAATAAGAAATTTGGGCCCAAAATAAAGAGGCAGTTAAATGAAAAAAATACTATTAATAATATACTTATTTGTAAATACGCCTATTTTTGCAACACAAAATATAGAATATAACTTTGATGTTGAATATAAAAAAGCAACAGAACAAAATAGTGCCGAAGCACAAAACCGGTTAGGTTATATGTACCAGTACGGTCTTAACGTTAAACAAGATTATGCTAAAGCTATTGAATGGTACCAAAAATCGGCTAATCAAAATTACGCCGATGCACAAGTAAGTTTAGGCTACATGTACAATTATGGTCTCGGCGTGAAGAAAAATTTGCTTAAAGCAAAGCAGTTTTATGCAAAAGCAGCCTCAAGCGGTTATGCTTTAGGTCTATTTAATCTAGGGGCACTTTACGAATTTGCAGAAAAAAAACATTATCTAAAAGGAATTGAACAAAATTCAGATAATAATACTATTAGCCAAAACTATGTTAAGGCAAAATATTTTTACGAAAAAGCTGTACAACTAGGCAACAAAGAGGCTCAAAACAATCTGGGTAGATTTTATTATATTGGAATTGTTGTCAAAAAAAACTATACCAAAGCTAGAGAACTATATGAACAAGCAGCTAAGCAAGGCAATATATATGCTCTGCATAATTTAGCAAATATGTATTACAATGGATTAGGTGGATTAAAAAAAGATTTTGCCAAAGGTGTAGAATTAGACACTCAATCTGCACAAAGAGGAAATCCTGAAGCACAATATAGCTTAGGTTGGTTATATTATAATGGCTCATGGTTTGAAAAAAATTATACAGAAGCTAGAAGATGGTTTCAGTTTGCCGCTGAACAAAATCATGCCGATGCACAATACAATTTAGGTATTATCTATCAACAAGGATTGGGAGTGGCAATAAATACCTATACTGCAAAATATTACTTTCAACAAGCTTGCCAAAACAACCATCAAGAAGCATGTAAACATGTCAAGAAACTTCTTTAATAAAAATATAATATTGGCAATGGGAAATAACTAAATGGCACTATAAAAGGTATTCAAACTGCTAAGCATTACTTTTAAACAATATTGTAAAAATAATATATATCAAGCTTGTCAAGAATAACCTAACACAATTCCCAAATAATAATTATTAGTTCAACGTTTTGGTTATGTATGTGCTTAATGCATATCAAATACATACATAACTAAACAATAGGCAATATAGAACATTACAGCACCAACTATACAGTCCAATATTACCCACATTCTTTTCTTTCTAAATAGCGGTATGAGTAATTTTGCTCCGTAACCAAGACTAAAAAACCATATGAATGAAACACTGACGGCACCAACCAAAAATGCAAATTTTTGTTCATTAGTTAACGTGCCAGCAATTCCACCCACAATAACAACAGTATCCAAATAGACATGAGGATTGAGTAGTGTAACAGCCAAAGTTGCCAATACAACTTTTAATGAGTTGTTATTGTTAAGAGATTGAGATTCTATTTGCATGCTACTTGTGCCTTTAATTGCACTTTTAAACGCACAAAAACCATACCAAATTAAAAAAATCGCCCCAGAGATTGCTAAAATATTAGTAATTAAAGAATTGCTACGAATAAAAGTACCTACCCCAAAAATCCCTATTGACATTAAAGCAAAATCACAAATAAAACAAATTGCCGACACATAAAAGATATGATTTTTTAATAATCCTTGCTTGAGTACAAATAAATTTTGAGCACCAATAGCAATAATTAGACTAGCCGAAATGAAAGCACCACGTAATATTTCTAATAGCATTTAGTTATAACACCAGAATAAAGATAAGAAAATTTATTATATAATCTAAATGCTACAAGTTTATAACAAACGTATTGAATTTGTTATTTGTTATTTTTCTCTAACCACAATAGTTTGGTTTTATTTTTGTTTAAATAGAGAATGATCATTCCAATAGCTAACCAAATAATACCGACCATTTTTGCATCGTTATCAATATGTAATAATACAGGTAATAGCACTACAATACCTATAATAGGCATAAAGACGTCTAGAAACCACGAAAACCATCCTTTTGAGCCTTTTTTAAACTTAAAATAGCCAATTACAGATAAATGTAACATGATAAATGCAGTTAATGCTCCAATATCAACAAATGAAACTAAAGTTGGCAACCCTTTAGCATTATTAGCAGCAATAACAACTAAACATAAATTAAATAGCGCTGCAAATATAATAGCCATTGTCGGTACACCACTTTTTTTTCCTACTTTTGCAAAAAATGAAGGTAAACGTTTGTCACGCCCCATACTGAATAAAAGACGACTTGCTGCGGCTTGTCCAACCATTGCTGCAAATGATGCACCAATAGCTTTCATTAAACCTAGTGCCCACCCTAACCACAGATTAATTTCTTGATTAACAATATGATAGTAAACTTTACCTTGTAGTTCTGGATGACTACGCAAATATTCAGGGTTATAAGGGTTAAGTAAGCTACCGACATAAATTTGTAGCACAAATAAACACCCAGCTAAAATTAAACAACATATAATCGCTTTACTAACTAAATTATGAGGTCCGCCATTTTCTTCTGAAAAAGTAGCAATAGCGTCAAATCCCAAATAAGATAGTACAGCAATAGACACTGCATTAAATAGATTACTCCAACTGAATAAATCACCACCAATAAAAGGTTGTAACCAATCTCTGTTACTACCATTAGTGGCTATTATCCAAATACCAACAGATAACACAGCAAGTAATATAATAATTTCAAATATCAAGATGATTAACGTAATTTTAGTCGATTTTCTAACACCAACTAAATTCAGCGTAGTAGTTAATATAACAGCTAAACATGTCCATACCCATATTGGTACTTCGGGAATCAATGCATTGAACGATATACCGCTAAATAAGTACGCAACCGCAGGGATAAACATATAATCAAGTAACAACAACCAGCCTACTAAAAATCCAGCACTAGGATGAATGCCAATAGAACAATAAGCATAAACAGCTCCCGCATGCGGTAAAGCGTTTGCCATTCTGGCATAAGAAAGCGCGGTAAATGCCATTACAAAAGTTGCTATGATATAAACCAAAGCAACTGCACCATCACTTATCGCATCTAAAACACCAAATAATCCTACAGGTGCTGCTGGACCAATAAAAAGCAATCCCAGAATAACCAAATCCCGGAATCGCATATTTTTATTTAACTATTGCATAATCATTCTCTAGCGCAATTATCAGTAATGATGAAATATTAAATGATTAATGCGCAGCATGCTAAGATCAGCTTGTTATTAGGTTATAATTATTTGTTATAAGAACATACTTTAGTGATATTCTTTAACCTCATAGGTATAAGACATTTTCGCTGTTTTACCAAGCATGATAGAGGCACTGCAATATTTTTCTGATGCAAGTTTTACTGCCGTTTCGACTGCTTCGTTATCGATATTAATACCCGTAATGACAATATGAAAATTAATTGACGTATACACTTTAGGGGAGGATTCTGCTTGAGTTTTATCAATATCTATCCAAAGATCACGAACATCTTTTTTTTTATTTTTTAAAATTGCAATAATATCATAAGCCATACAACCAGCTGCACCATGCAACAAAAGCTCCATAGGACGAGCTCCACGATTACGCCCGCCATGTTCAATACCGCCATCCATCACTAGCGAATGCCCACTTGCAGTTTCACCTAAAAAACCAAATTCATCAATCCACTTTAAACGATCTTTCATAATTATCTCCTTTAAATTTATCTTTAACCTTCTTATTAGTTACAAATTTATTAAATAACATAATCGTTTTTAACCACGCTGTCATCATTTTGATTATTACTTTATTGATCAAATATGACAATGTTAGTAAACTTTTTACTAAGAGAATCATTAAGATCTTTTAAATTATTCAGGTAAAATCACTGTATTATTTGCAATAAAATATTAGCAATATGTAATTAAAATCAATGTTTTCATTTTAATTTTTGCTTAACAAATAATTATATAGATTGGGTTACCCTACTCTAATGATTGAATATGATTTTTAAGTTTATTATCTTCCTTTTGATAGGATCCTTGGCTAGATTATTAGCTAGTATTTTGGTGGTGACGTATTAGTTATTATGCTAGCAAGCATCTCGATGGCTAAAGTAGGTGCACAACTTGCACAAAAATTATCGATTAAAAAATTAATTAAATTCTTTGGTATATTTTATTATTGTTTGCAACGAAATTAATCATTTTTTAAACATCATTAATAAATAAAAAGGCCGCAAAAGCGACCTTATCAGTTTTGATGCAATACCATTAAATGACTATCTTGCTTCTTTAACTGCAAGTCCTAATTGCCAAACGGCCATTGCATAATGAGTGCTGTGGTTATAACGGGTGATAGTATAAAAGTTTGGTAATCCATACCAGTATTGGTAACGATCGCCCATATCAAGACGCAATAAACTTACCTGCGTATGTCCTTCTAATGAGCTTTGTGGTTTTAATCCAGCTTTTGCCAATGTTTCAATTGAATATTTAGTACTAAAACCAGTATCAAGTGATAGTGCTTGGCCATCAGCCATTACAGCCACTTTTTTACCTCGTTGCCAACCGTATGATTTAAAATAGCTTGCCACACTACCAATAGCATCAACAGGATCCCATAAATCAATATGCCCATCATGATTAAAATCAACAGCGTGACGTCTAAATGCTGATGGCATAAATTGACCATATCCCATAGCACCAGCAAATGATCCACTCAAATCAAAGGGATCAACACCCTCATCTCGGCACATAACTAAAAAATCTTCTAATTCGTCAGAAAAATATTTCGCACGTCTTGGATAGTAAAAGGCAAGAGTTGACAAGGCATCAATGATTTTAGTTTTTCCCATCACTCTACCCCAACCTGTTTCGACGCCAATAATGCCAACAATAATTTCGGGTGGCACACCATATTCATTATAAGCACGCTGTAATTCTTTTTGGTATTGATTCCAAAATTCAACACCACGAGGAAGGTTACTTGGTGTAATAAATTTATTTTTATATCGAATCCAAGCACCATTTGGTGCCGTTGGCGAGGTTGCTTTTGGTGCTTGTTTATCCATTAAATTAATTACCCAATCGAGCTTATTAGCTTGAGCAAGCACATTACGGAGTTGTTGACGATTAAAACCATGCTTACTGACCATTCTATCAATAAATTTTTCTTTATCTATGTCTAGTGACGCACTAGCGGTTTTAGATTGATTGTGCTCTTTTTCGAGATAGACACCGCCTTTAACATTTGCATGTCCACGGTGTTCTTTCATGGGAGATGTTGAAGATTTATTACTACTACAAGCTACAAGCAATAAAATTGTACTAATAAAAATGGCAATACGCTGCATAAAAAATCCATATTTTAAGTAATTAAAAATCGACAACATCATAAAATATTTATTGTTATTTAACAATATTTGGGCATGATTCTCCTGCCGAAACTTGTTTAATATTGTTTAACGTCGTATCAGAAATATTTAACAATGCTTCTTGTGTTAAAAAGGCTTGGTGCCCCGTAAAAATAACATTATGGCAGGAAGATAAACGACGGAACACATCATCTAAAATAACATCATTAGATTTGTCTTCAAAAAAGAGATCACGTTCGTTTTCATAAACATCCATGCCTAAAGCACCAATTTTTGTTTTCTTTAATGCATCAATAGCTGCGGTTGCATCAAGTAATGCGCCACGACTTGTATTGATAATCATCACGCCGTCTTTCATTTTTTGGAAAGAATCTTTATTCAATAAATGATAATTTTCAGGGGTCATAGGGCAATGTAACGTAATCACATCAGATTTTGCATATAACTCATCTAACTCAACATATTGCGCTCCTAATTCAACTGCAACATCATTAGGATAAGGATCATAGGCAAGAATATGCATACCAAAACCTTTCAAAATGCGGATAATCGCTTGACCAATTTTGCCCGTACCAATAACACCAGCAGTACGATTGTGCATATTAAATCCAGTTAATCCATCTAACGAAAAGTTAGCATCACGAGTACGCTGATAGGCTTTATGCGTTCTTCTATTTAACGTCATCATTAAAGCCACTGCATGTTCTGCAACTGCTTCTGGTGAATAAGCTGGCACACGAACCACCGTGATACCTAACTTTTCAGCTTCAGTTAAATCAACATTATCAAACCCAGCGCAACGAAGCGCTAAAATCTTAATGCCATAACTTGCTAATTTTTTTAGTACTTTTCTATCTACTTCGTCATTAACAAATGCACAAACTGCGTCATAACCTTGGGCGGTAACCACTGTTTTACAGCTAAGTTTATGTTCATAATATTCGATATCAAAGCCATATTTTTTATTAGCGATTTCTAAATGTTCTTTATCATAATGTTTACTACTAAAAACAGCCACTTTAATTGAACTTTTCATATTACTACACCCCTTTTAAATGGTAGTTTGTTAATCTCTTAATTAATTATTGACATTAATTTTATACTGAAACACATAGTTACCTGAAACTTTTTAACAAAAAATAGCTAAAATAATGAATCTCTAACTTTCAAAAAGTCATTGCGCATAACTTTCTTATATTGAAAACATGACTTTGGATAAAACGGTCAATCTTGGCTTGCTGAATTATTTTTTATATGTTGTGTGCTATGATAACACTTTGCCAAAAACTAACAATAAAGTTAAATAATGAATAGCTCGCAGAATTCACTTTTAAAAACCATTTTTACGACCAAGATGCTAATCTGCATTTTTACAGGTTTTGCTTCTGGTCTTCCTTTTTATTTATTATTACAACTGTTACCTGCATGGTTAGAAAGTGATGGTATTAATATCAAAACAATTGGAGCCTTTTCATTAACGCAAATTCCCTATATTTTTAAATTTATCTGGTCACCATTGATGGATAACATTTCGCTCTTTAATTTAGGGAGACGACGTGGTTGGATGCTTGGGTCCCAAATAATACTTATATTTTCTATCGCAATATTAGGATTTTTTTCACCTTCATTGAATATTTGGTTAATAGCAACCATTTGCTTTATTATTGCACTATTTTCAGCTACACAAGATATTGCTCTTGATGCCTTTAGACAAGAGTTATTGCTTGATAAAGAATTAGGACTTGGTAATAGTATTCATACCAATGCTTATCGCATTGCAGGTTTAGTGCCAGGTTCATTATCACTAATATTATCAAATACCTTGCCTTGGAATAGTGTTTTTATCATCACTGCATTATTTATGCTGCCTGCTATCATTATGACGTTACTAGTAAAAGAACCAATTAACCAATCGCCCCAAAATCATACTTTTGAAGATATCATCATTAAGCCATTTAGTGAATTTATTACTCGAAATGGACTTAAAACAGCCATATGGGTTTTAACATTTATCTTTTTATATAAATTAGGCGATAGCATGGCTACATCCTTAGCCACGCCTTTCTACTTACAAATGGGCTATAGTCGCCCCGACATTGGTTGGATTGCCAAAAATGCTTCTTTATGGCCAAGTGTGTTTGGAGCATTAATGGGTGGCATTTTGATGATCAAAATAGGCATAAACCGAGCATTATGGTCTTTTGGTGTTGTCCAAGTTATATCAATTTTAGGATTTATTTGGCTTTCGATAGAAGGACCTTTTACTACAATAGGAATATTTCAAAAAACGTTATTAGCCATAGTGATAGGGATTGAATCACTTGGTGTCGGTCTTGGTTCGGCTGCTTTTGTAGCGTTTATTGCTAAAACAACCAATCCACTTTATACCGCTACACAATTTGCTTTATTTACCAGCATTGCTTCAGTGCCAAGAACTCTAATTAATGCATCTACCGGTTTTATGGTTGAACACTTAGGATGGACAAACTTTTTTTGGTTATGTTTTATTCTTGCTTTTCCTGGTATGTTATTATTGTTAAAAGTTGCCCCGTGGAATAGCCAATCTTAGGAGAAAATATGGACAAACTAACCCAAGCATTCGACTTTAGACATGCATGTAAAAAATTTGATAATACCAAAAAAATCAGTGATGATGATATTAAATACATTTTAGAAGCGGGTCGTCAATCTCCTTCATCATTTGGCATGGAGCCATGGCATTTTGTGGTTGTTGATAGTCACAAGATAAAAGTTGAATTACGTAATGTTTGCTATAACCAAGAACAAGTTACCAGCTGTTCACATTTTGTCATTGTACTTTACCGCAAAGCCAATAATTTTACGTTGCAAAGTGATTATTTACGACGATCAATTGCACGCACTTTACCTGATCCAAATAATCAAACTTCTATTGACATAGCCTGCCAAGCATTTATCAATTTTTGTGAACAAGGACTCGCTGACGGTTTAACAATTAATCATTGGGCAGAAATGCAAGATTATATTGCTTGCGCCAACATGATGACTGCAGCGGCATTTCGTGATATTGATTCATGTGCTATTGGAGGATTCGATCATGATAAAGTCATCAAGATTCTAGAAAAATATATTCCACAATTTGGTGGCGACTCATTCGGGATAGGACTTTGCTTAGCTTTTGGTTATCGAATTAATGAACCAACAGCGCATATTCGTTGGCCACTTTCAGACTTAACTACATATCTAACTGATAGCAGCGAAACGAATTAAACAATAGTCACCTTCAATCACAAAATGGTAATTGAAGGTGTTGATAAAAATAGATAACTTATTATTATTCAATTAATTGATAAAGCGCTTCGGCTTCAGATGAAGCTGAATCCATAATAAAGGCAATTCCAGATAAAATATTACCAATCTGAGGATCGGTAATATTTTGTTGTACTGAATTTAAAATCTCTTGAGCCCAATTAATTTTTGTAAGTACAGCTTCGACACTTTCTTTTGAAGGATTACTCATCTTCTCTCCTACTGTTAGGATGTTAACTAAACCAATAATCAAAAATATCTTATTAAATAATAAAAAATTTGAGATAACGGATATAAGAATAAGAAAATCGCATATTCTAAACAGTAAAAACAAAAACAAAAATTAATGTAGTTTAAATAAAGAATAAATGTATTTAAAATAATTGAAAATAAAAAGATAAACTTTTAGTTTAATAAAAATTGGCGCAATACAAAAAAGCCTATTATGATTACCTATTGCTATAATAAACAATTCTTTTACATTATAACGATTGATAATGTTAGACTTATTAGCAATAAATTGCGTTAATTTTGCCCAAAATTTTAAAATTAAGTAAGGATTTAAAATGAAAACCAAACATGCTCGTTTATTAATACTTGGCTCTGGTCCTGCCGGTTACACTGCTGCTGTTTATGCCGCACGAGCTAACCTTTCCCCCGTGTTAATTACAGGGATGCAAGAAGGTGGGCAACTAACTACCACAACCGATATTGAAAACTGGCCAGCCGGTGCTCCTGATTTAACAGGACCAGAATTAATGGTTAAGATGAAAGAACATGCAGAAAGGTTTAATACTGAAATTATTTTAGATCAAATTGATCGCGTTGATTTTAGCACAAAGCCATTTAAGCTTTATGGTAGCGAAACGCAATACAGTTGTGATGCGCTTATTATTGCAACTGGCGCATCAGCGCAATACCTTGGTTTACCGTCAGAAGAAGCATTCAAAAGTAAAGGTGTGTCGGCTTGTGCTACCTGTGATGGATTTTTCTATCGCAACCAAAAAGTTGCCGTAGTGGGTGGTGGCAATACCGCAGTTGAAGAAACGCTTTATTTAGCCAATATCGCAAGTGAAGTACATTTAATTCACCGTCGAGATACCTTTAGAGCAGAAAAAATCTTAATGGATCGTTTAGATCAAAAAATTAAAGAAGGCAAAGTTATCTTACATACTCATCGTGTAGTTGATGAAATTTTAGGGGATAACATGGGAGTAACTGGAGTTAGAATCCGTAGCTCACAAGATCCTAATATTACCGAAGAATTATCGGTTTTAGGGGTGTTTATCGCTATTGGCCACAAACCAAACACCGCTATATTTGAAGGTCAACTTGAACTAAATGGCGGTTATATCAAAGTACAATCAGGCACGCAAGGCAACGCTACTCAAACCAGTGTCGAAGGTATTTTTGCTGCTGGTGATGTAATGGATCATGTCTATCGTCAAGCAATTACTTCAGCAGGTACAGGCTGTATGGCTGCTTTAGATGCAGAACATTATTTGGATAATTTAAAATAAGCAGTAAAGATCTTTATGTCATTAGATAAAAAACGCCAGACCTATCTACTTGGCTGGTTAAAACAGCAAGCAAAAATGCATAAAACTAATTTGCGTGCTTCAATTTTAACCGGCTTGGTTTTAACTATATTAGTTATTATTCAATCTGCATTACTCGCTGTAATTTTGCAAAAAATTATTATTGAACAACACTATTTTGTGGATATTCTGCCTTTTTTTGGCGCACTAATTGCAGTGTTACTTGGTCGAGCAGGCTTAATTTATCTACGCGAAAAGATCAACTTTGCCATAGGCAAAAAAGTTCGTCAGCAAATTCGACAGCAATTAATTGTTCAACTTGAGTTGCATGGGCCTGCTTATTTAAATCAAAGCACGATCGGCGCATGGAGTACGTTGCTTATTGAACAAGTTGATAAATTGCATGACTTTTTTGCCCGTTATCTTCCTCAAATGAGATTGGCAGGCATGGCACCGATTTTAATTTGTATTGCTATCTTCCCATTTAACTGGGCTGCTGCTACAATTTTGCTTTGCACCGCCCCCCTGATTCCTATTTTTATGATTTTAGTGGGAATGGGAGCCGCTGATATTAATCGTCGTCATTTTAAAGCGCTCGCATATTTAAGCGGTCATTTTTTAGATCGTTTAAAAGGACTCAATACCATTCGATTATTCAACCAAGGCGAAAAACAAACTAACGAAATAGCCATTGCCTCTGAAGATTTTCGTATTAAAACTATGCAAGTGCTCAAAATAGCCTTTTTATCTTCAGCCGTATTGGAGTTTTTTACTTCTATTTCAATCGCCATTGTGGCGGTTTATTTTGGATTTTCGTATTTAGGCGAATTCGATTTTGGTGCATATAATGGAACTGTTACTTTATTTGCTGGTTTTTTTGCGCTAATGCTAGCCCCTGAATACTTTCAACCTTTACGTGATTTGGGCACTTACTATCATGCCAAAGCTGAAGCAATCGCAGCAGCAGATAATATCGAAAGTTTTTTAAGTAAAAAAATCGCACCAAAACAATACAATGATAATATAACAAACATAAAATTGACTGAACCATTAAAAACAATTGAAGCAGATAATTTAATTGTATTATCTAACGAACAACAACCTATCGTTGGTCCATTATCGTTTAGTTTGCAAGCACCATTTAAATTAGCTCTAATAGGAACTAGTGGCGAGGGTAAAACTTCGTTAATGCAAGTACTACTCGGTTTTTTACCTTATCAAGGCTCACTAAAGATTAATGGTATTGAATTTAATCAATTAGATATTAATGATTGGCAACTGCAAGTAAGCTGGATTGGTCAAAATCCTTACTTGATTAATGGTACTATCCGTGAAAATATTTTATTGGGTAAACAAAATGCAACCAACCATGAACTGGATAACGTGATAGCCAAAACCCAATTGACCGAAGTTATTGCTAAATTACCACAAGGCATTAAAACCCAAGTTGGCGAAGATGCGGTACGTTTATCAGTTGGACAAGCACAGCGGATCGCCTTAGCCAGAGCAATGCTAAAACCCTGTCAATTATTGATTCTTGATGAACCAACTGCTAGTTTAGATAAACAAACCATCCAAAATTTGGATCAGCAGCACATTGCCCCGAATAGCATTACAATTACTCATCAAACAGATGACATGGAAGATTTTAAACAAATCTGGCAATTGGCTAATGGTAAGCTACACTGTGATATCAAGGGGGATTTATGCTAGCTATATTACGCCCTTATATCGCACTATATAAACACTATTTTGGGCAAATTTTATTGGGATTATTTTTGTCAATTCTTACCCTATTTGCCAGCGTATTTTTGCTATCATTATCAGGGTGGTTTTTGGCTTCTACCGCTTTTGTTGGCGTTGCAGGTTTGTATACTTTCAATTATATGTTGCCTGCTGCTGGTGTTCGTGCTGCGGCAATTATTCGAACCGCCGCTCGCTATATGGAGCGTTTAGTTGATCATAATACTACATTTAAAATCTTAGCTTATTTAAGAACGTTAGCTTTTCGTAAGATTTTGCCCTTAAGTGCCAATCAATTAGCCCACTACCAACGGGCTGACTTGCTTAATCGCTTTATTGTCGATATTGACGCACTTGATCACTTATACCTAAAACTTTTTTCACCTATTGTAACCGCACTTGTTACCATTGTTGTTTTGTTTGTTGGGTTAGCAAATATAAACTTACCTATTGCGTTAATTATTACTATTATCCTTACAACCACCTTACTTGTGGTTCCGGTCATTTTTTATCAAGCAGGAAAACAACTCGGCAAAACACTAGCTAAACAACAAAGTGAATATCGTTTATTATTAATTAATTATCTACAAGGACAAGCTGAACTTATCCTATTTAATGCACAACCACGCTATCGTGCTAAACTTGATGAGCTTGAATCAAACTGGCTTTATAACCAGCAACGTCAATCAACATTAATGGCACTATCAAGCGCATTGATTGTGCTGATTGCTGGTTTTTTAACGTTGCTTGTTCTGTGGCTAATTACCCAATACACCCTATCCCCTTTAGTGGCACTATTTGTATTTGTTAGTCTTGCAAGTGCTGAAATACTCATGCCAATTCCTGGCGCATTTATCTTTTTAGGGCAAGTACTTACTTCTGCCACACGCACAACGGCTATTTTTAATCAAACGCCCGACATTCAATTTGTTTCTAAAGGTAAAGCGATAGATTTAACTACAGCAAAATTAAAATTTGAACAAATTAATTTCAGCTACCCAAATCAACCTTTTGCGATATTAACTGATTTTTCCTTAACGGTTGAACAAGGTGAACATATTGGAATAATTGGTAAAACAGGTTGTGGTAAATCAACTTTATTAAGCCTAGTAAATCGGACTTGGGAGGCAAGCTCCGGCAATATTTATTTTAATGATACTCCAATAAATCAACTGGATGAAAAAACTTTGCGACAAGCCATTGCAATGGTTCCGCAAGTTATTACTATTTTTAGTGAGACTTTACGGCAAAATTTACTCATTGGTAATCCTAATGCAACTGATCAACAGCTTATTGAGGTTCTACATCAAGTTGAATTGGACAAATTACTAACTACAGAACAAGGTTTAAATATGCTAATTGGACAAGGTGGGCGTACTTTATCTGGCGGTGAAATTCGTCGTATAGGCATTGCAAGAGCATTACTGCATAATTCCCCTTTAATTTTAATGGACGAACCAACAGAAAGCCTTGATCAACGAACAGAACAACAAATTATCCAATTGATAAAGCAGACATGTAAAGGCAAAACACTAATCGTGGTTACGCATCGTTTGACTGATAATCCGCTGTTTGATCGAATTATTTCACTTTGATTAATGGTTTAATTTATATTTCATTCATTGCTGATAAAGGGCAATATTAGCTTTCCGTAATTGTAAAAATTCGAAAGTTTTGCTTATAAAAACGTTCAGATAGACTATTGATTTTATTTGTTTTTAAATTAGATAGTTATAAGAAAGTAGTTTGAATGTGGTCTCTTTTTGGGGTTAAGTTATGATATTTAAAGTAGTTACACGAAACCTTCCCAAAATTCGAGTAATCTATTAAAAAGACAATCAAAATTTTTCCTTTTTAAATCTAGCTATTTAAATTGACTTAAAAAATAGTATTTCAATATAGTAAATAGCTCAATTTTTCTTGTTTAAATCTACTTTAGTACTCATTACATGTAGGAAAACACAGAGCTGAACTATTTATAAGATGAACTACTATTCTACCGCCATCAAGCTAATAACAAGGGATATCTTCAAATAGTTTTAAATCATAATTAATTGTTTTATTTTATTGGCTGGGGTACCAGGATTCGAACCTGGGCGTGGCGGGATCAAAACCCGCTGCCTTACCGCTTGGCTATACCCCACTATAGAAAGTGAAAATCACTTTTGATACGAGCAGTGAGATTTGAACTCGCACATATTTCCAAGCTAGACCTTGAATCTAGCACATCTACCAATTCCATTATGCTCACATGAAAATAGTGAATAATTAACACATCAAACATTGATATAAATCAAGAATGAAATACCAAAATTATGCATATTGGAATGGCTGGGGTACCAGGATTCGAACCTGGGCGTGGCGGGATCAAAACCCGCTGCCTTACCGCTTGGCTATACCCCAATAAAGGATAGTTATTAAGATTAAATGGTGCGGGTGGAGAGACTTGAACTCACACGCCTTGCGGCGCCAGAACCTAAATCTGGTGCGTCTACCAATTTCGCCACACCCGCACTGAACACTTTCGGTAAAAGTACTACCTAATCCTAATGGTGGCTACGACGGGATTCGAACCTGTGACCCCATCATTATGAGTGATGTGCTCTAACCAGCTGAGCTACGTAGCCATTCATTCGCAACGTCGTAACCAACACTGCGAGGCGCATTATGCTAGGGTTACGCCAAATCGTCAACTATTTTTTTAAGATATTTTGAAAAAAAATGACGATTGATTAAGATGCAATCAAATCCAGTTTAATAACGCTTCAATTCGCCTTTTTTGTAACTCATAATGGATTTGTTTTCCTGTATAACCTTCAGAAATAATTTGCTGCACATTAACGTCATTAGCAATTTTATAAGCTTCTTTTATATAATTTGCTTGTGAAAACGATGTTGTTTTAGTAAAAGCTTGGCTTGCAATAATTAATTGTTCAAGGTGCGAAGGGTTGCGCCATACATCAATGCTATTTAGCAAAGAAATAATTTGTTCAGCTGTCAGGGTTTGCACTTGTTCAAGATTATTTCGATTCTGCTGAACCATGACGGCAACTTTAATATAGTTGTTAGGTACTTTAATTTTTGCACATAATGCTTCGACCGCTAATTTATTAGATAGCTGTGCACACAGTACAGCAAAACGGATTGTTAAATCATCAGTTAATATAGCAGATTTTTTTAGTGCATCACTAATATTGTCTGTTAAGTCTAATGATGAAAATAATAATGGAAGCGCTCCACATTGTTCTAGTACTTGAAAATAGACCTGTGGATTTGATGTCAACAATGCTTTTTCAGTTTCTTTCCACACACGTTCTGGTGTTAAGTAACTAACCTCACCGGCTAATACCATTTGTTTCATTAGATCTAGAGTTTGAGGAGCTACAGTAAAACCGAATTGATGAAAACGAGCTGCAAAACGAGCTACGCGCAAAATACGTAGAGGATCTTCTCGGAAGGCTGGCGATACATGGCGTAAGATTTTATGTTTGATGTCATCAACGCCATGATATGGATCAATTATATTGCCATCTTCGTCCATTGCAATGGCGTTAATGGTTAAATCACGGCGAATCAGATCTTGTTCTAATGTAATCTCTTTACCAAAATCACAGATAAATCCAGTATAACCTCTACCGGATTTACGCTCAGTGCGAGCCAACGCATATTCTTCTTTCGTATGAGGGTGTAAAAAAACTGGAAAGTCTTTACCGACTTGTTGATAACCTAATGCTAAAAGCTCGTCTGGCGTAGCGCCAACAACAACCCAGTCATGATCAGCAACAGGTTGGTGCAACAATTTATCGCGCACACTCCCTCCTACAAGATAGATTTTACTCATCTATCTCATCCAACGATCTTTTTTGCGTCGGCTTGGTATAATTCTTGGTAATATAAGCCCTAAAATAAGACCGCCTCCAGCAACAAGACCACCATAGGTAAACCAAGTTACAATAAGGTCACGGCGTTTATCATCAACTTGATTTAGCATTGATTCAATTCGTGAATTTTGCTCCTTAACTTGTTGTTCTAGTGCTTCATTTTTATTTTGAAGTGTTTCTATAGATTTTTCAGCCGTCTGCAACTTTTGGATATAGTCACTTAACAATTTTTGTTGATTTGCCTCAGCATTATCAACTTTATCTTGATATTCTGCTAGTTTTGCTTCTAGCGCTGGAAAGCGTTCTTTATAACTAGGTTGTTCATTTAGTTTGCTTGTTTCAATCCAAGCGGTGCTACCATTATTAAGTTGAATGCGAGTAAATTTGCCATCTGCACTTTTTTCAAGCTCAACAACTTTTTCTCCAGCTTTAACTGCATTAGAAAACGCATATTGCGAACCAGGACCTCTACGCAAATAAATATCGACATTATCAGTCACATATTTGTCTATAGCGTAACCATTAAAAGAAATCGCAAAAAACGAAAGTAGTGCAATAATATTCTGTTTTTTCATATATTTCCAATAAGCATCTATAAATAGTTTCATGATAACATAAAATAATAGCAAGTCGCATATTCATTTTATAATAAATAGTTTTAAAAACTAAAATAAATATAACCTCCAATAATGAAATCGTTTACATTTTTATGAGATCTTAATCACAAAATATGAAATTAAAAATATTATTTTATATAAATAGCTATTATTTTATATAAGTGACATATTACAAACTTGGAGCCATTATGAATTATCGTCTTAGCAATAATAATATAGATATCCTTTTTCGCACTGAACCGTATGCCGAATTGTGTTATTTTGGTAAACGATTACAAAACTTTCAACCTGAAATGATTGACATGCTTTACCCTGCTGTACCAAATTCCCGTATAGATGTCAACGTTCCATTTACTCTATGTCCAGAGGAAGGTTTAGGTAATTTTAGTACACCAGGACTTGAAGGACACCGAAATAGTAAAGATTGGTCTCCCGTTTTTACAACTAAAGAAGTTAATAAAACTGACAATAGCATTACCATTATTAGTGAAGATAACATTGCTAAACTTCGTTTAACCAGTTTTTTTATTTTAGATAAAAGTGGGGTTTTGCAGTGTCAAAATACGTTAACCAATTTAGGTGATGAACCATATCAAGTTAATCGTTTTTCTATTACGTTACCTATTCCTGAACGGGCACAAGAATTAATGGCTTTTAGTGGTCGTTGGATTAAAGAATTTTTCCCTCATCGAACTAAAATATCACATTGTGGTTATTTACAAGAAAATCGACGAGGACGAACATCACACGAATATTTCCCTGGGATGATGGTTGGTACCGAAGGTTTTAAAGAACAAACTGGCGAAGTTTGGGGGATCCACTTGGGATGGAGTGGTAATCATCGCATTCAAGTTGCAGTTAAAAGTAACGGTAAACGTTTTATTCAAGCTGAAGCTCTGTATTATGCAGGAGAAATATCACTAGCTAAAGGTGAATCTTTAAGTACGCCTTGGTTATATGCTACCTATAGCAATGAAGGCTTAAATAAAATGAGTCAACATTTCCACCAGTTTCTACGCAGTAATATTATTAAATTCGCCAAAAATAAAGCTCGTCCTGTTCATCTTAATACGTGGGAAGGTATCTTTTTTGACCATAACCCTGATTACATTATGAAAATGGCGACTAAGGCAGCTCAAATTGGTGTTGAACGCTTTATCATTGATGACGGTTGGTTTGGTAAACGTGATGATGATTACCAAGGATTAGGTGATTGGTATTTAGATGAGCGAAAATATCCCAATGGTTTAGAACCAGTTATTAAACATGTTAAAGATCTTGGTATGGAGTTTGGTATTTGGGTTGAACCAGAAATGATTAATAAAAACTCAGATCTTTATCGTGCCCATCCAGATTGGTTACTTGAACTACCAGGTTATCAACAACCAGAAGGTCGTCATCAGTATTTACTTGATTTACAAAATCCAGCTGTTTTTGAATATCTACTTGAAAGACTAACTTGGTTACTCAGTAGTTATGACGTTGATTATATAAAATGGGATATGAATCGTGAAATTGTTCAACCTGGTCATGAAGGTAATCCTGCTATTGTTGGTCAAACTAAAGCGCTTTACCGATTGCTTGATATTTTGCAAGAAAAATTCCCTACCGTTGAAATAGAATCTTGTTCATCAGGTGGAGGTCGAATTGATTATGAGATTTTAAAGCGTACACAACGTTTTTGGACTTCAGATTCTAACGATGCATTAGATAGACAAATAATTCAACGCGGAATGAGTTATTTCTTCCCTCCAGAAGTCATGGGTGCTCATATTGGCGGTGCATTATGTCATACTACATTCCGTGAGCTACATATGAATTTACGCGGTCTAACTGCTTTATTTGGTCATATGGGAGTTGAACTCGATCCAGTAAAAGTATCTGAGCAAGAACAGAACGGTTTTGCATATTATATTAATTTACATAAACAATTGCGTCCTTTATTACATAGTGGTAACTCTGTAAGATTGGATGTTGATGATAACCTAGCTATGCAAAGTTATGGTGTTGTTAGCCAAAACCAAAAAGAAGCTGTGTTTATTATCGCTCAACTAACATTACCAACTTACGCGTTAAGCGGTAATTTACGATTGACAGGCTTGTTGGCCGATAAACAATACCAAATTGAAGTGCTAGATATGCCTGATAACATTGATCCTAAAATAAATGGTCATGTTATGAAAGCATTACCTCAATGGATGAAGAACAAAACGACTCTATCTGGTGATTGGTTAATGGATGTCGGATTACCTTTACCAGTACTTGACCCAGCAACGGCTATGTTAATAAAAGTAACCGCTAAATAATATTATTGATACTTTTAAATTAATTATTTAGCGACTATCAGGGGATTTGCTAATTGCTGTCCCCTTAATATTTAGTCTTTAATGAAACAATTCTAGTTTTTAATTCGCCAATAATATCATTGGCAAAGTTTTTATTTTACCTTATTATGATCAATTAATTCAGTCATATATCAAGAGTATTGCAAATAAATTAACTTCAAGACAGTAAAAAAGATAACCCTTTCACTTTCAGTACTTTTTGTCTTATATTATTGTTAATCTACAGAACTCTATATTGATAAGCATTAAATATTATAATTATCGATATTTTATGGATAGTAATTAATTAAAAGGTTTTTTATGGCGACAATAAAAGATGTTGCGCGTTTAGCTAAAGTTTCAGTTGCAACTGTATCTCGCGTAATTAATAACGCAAATAACGTTCGAGATAATACTAGAGATACCGTAAAAGAAGCTATGGAAAAATTAAACTACTATCCTGATGCTAATGCACGCGCTTTATCACAACAAAATTCGAATACTATTGGTATTGTTGTAGCTGATGTATCGGATCCATTTTTTGGTGCCATGGTTAGTACCGTTGAAAAAGTTGCCTCACGAACAGGTCATTTTTTGTTGATCGGTAATGGCTATCATAATGAGCAACAAGAATATAATGCAATTACTCAATTAATTGAACATCGCTGTTCGTCGTTAGTTGTACATGCCAAAATGCTCTCTGATAGCGATCTAGAAAAATTGATGCTACAAGTACCAGGTATGGTTCTAATTAATCGTATCGTAAAAGGATTTGAAAAACGCTGTATTGCTCTTGATGATCGTTACGGCTCTTATCTTGCAGTCAAACATTTAATTCAACATGGACATACTAGAATTGGTTATTTATGTTCAAATCATAATATTTCTGATTCATCTGATCGTTTACAAGGCTATAAAGACGCATTGTTAGAACATGGTATTGATGTTAATGAAAACCTTATTGCGATTGGTTTACCTAATGAAATAGGTGGCGAACAAGCAATGATGTCATTACTTGAACGCAACTGCCATATCACCGCAATTGCTTGTTATAACGATTCAATGGCTGCCGGTGCAATGTCTGTGCTTTATGATAATGATATTAAAATTCCAAACGATATTTCGATCATTGGTTTTGATGATCTTGTTTTATCACGTTATTTACATCCTAAATTAACTACCATTCGTTATCCTTTACAGACAATGGCTGAACAAGCTGCTGAATTAGCACTAAAGCTTGCAAAAGGAGAAAGTATTCCAACAAATTTGATTAACGTCTATATACCAACCTTAACTAAGCGTTATTCAGTAACTTTTATTAATATTTAAAAATATCAACAAAGTATCCATTTTTCATCTGAACCATATATTTTACATCTATAATATAGTTCAGATGATAATTCTTATTTTATATCTATAACCTTACACTTAAAACCAAACTTCTGTTTGTACACCGAAGCTAATTTGATGATCTTTACCATTAAAATCAAATTTACTAATATCATTTTGTAGTGCTTCTATATAAGAAACATAAAAACGAATATCAGGTCGTGAAGATAAAATACTTTTTCCGACTTTAAATGAATGGTAAAGCGTTGTTTTATATCCGGCTTCAACATAAGTTTTACTTTTAACTTTGTCTTTCTGACGAAAGTAACCTAGTTCAACACCGCTTTGATTATAAGTATCCCAGATATAAGCTGGTCTTATTGCTGATTTAAAACTTGTAAAATCGGTATGTGGAAGATTAAGATCATAAGAATAAACATCATTTCCTGAAGTTAAAGCCAAAGCATGAGCAACAATGATATTATCGCTTAAATAAGCTTCACCTTCCGATACAAAACGATAAGCTTTACCACCAGTATGTGTACCTATATAGTCATTATCCGAATTACTGGCAAACTCTGGGTTATTAGTATTAATGTTAGCCAGCTGTGATGCAACAGAATTGGTTGCTGTCTGTAATGTAAACTGATTAAATCCGCCAAAAAATTCATTTTGACGCAAAACAAGGCTACCAAGCCAAGCATTTTTAACAGATATACTATTTTGAATTTTAGATTTATTTGGTGCTGAATAACGAACATTCAAACCAAGCGTTGCATTTTGCCATAATGGGATATCACGATAGCGAATTTCTAGTTCGTTTAAATCAACTTCTTCCTTTTTGTATTGATCAATTTTATTTACTTTACTATCATCAGTACTAATTATTTCTTTTTTATTTTTCACATTTACATCTGCTCTAACTAATGATAAATCAAGAGCACCGACACCGACTTTAAGATTTTCAATACCAATACCTCCACCTGCTGGCGTTTTTTGTGTTTTCCAATCAAGCATTTGTATTTCATTGTAAGGCAAAGAATGTTTACCCACCCATAATTTCGCATCAGGGAAACGTGGCACAAATCCTTTTGTTTCTAAATATATATCTGAAAATTGCATAATATTGTCATCTTGCGTATTAAATAAACCCGCAGCTTTATTTGTTGCCACGTTTCCATCAATCATAACAATTGCATCAACTCGCCTTCCATCTTGATCATAGACTTTTTGCTTAAAGATAAGATCATACCAACCACCATATTCATTACCAAATCGACCTAATGCACCTTCAGCATAATTTTTAGGTTTACCATTGCTTGAAGTTGACCAACCACCACGGAAGTAACCATTATAAGAAAATCCTATTTCTTCTTTAATATAATCTTTAAATTCAGCTAAAGTAAATGAAGTCTTTTCTGGATGATTGCTGTCTTGCATAGTATCGGTTTTTGGTGTACTAACTAGTAAAATTTGATTATTATTTGCTTGTACAGGATTAACTGGAGGCTGTTGCTTTGTAATTGCTACATTTTGACTATTTTTAAGCGCTTTTTTCTGATTATTTATAATAATTTGTTGTTTTTGAAGATTATTATTTAATTTAGCAAGTTGCTTATTAGAATCAATCACTTGCTTTTTCAAATCATTAGACTCTTGACTAAGAACTAATAACTTTTGCTCTAATAACGCAATTCTTGCTTCTAGCTCATCTTGAGTCGCTGCCATCGCATTGGGTAAATAACACAAACCTAGCATAGTCATTAAAACAACTCGTTTTGGTTTGATTTTATATACTATTTTTTTTGAAAATTTCATTTCTTTTCCCCCCCTTAAACTTATTATTAAAAAATAATTAAAAATCTTTTAAATTTCAGACAAAAAAAAACCTAAAAAATAGTCATAACTATTTTTTAGGTTTTGCCCGCTATAAATCGGTAACAATCCAATACCTTTTACTAGGTAGTTTAAATATAACCAATAAAAGCGACTATTCAAAAACTAAACACTAATATTGTGATAGATATCACATTAAAAATTATCATTTTATATACAGTATTAATCGGTTTATGTTATCAAATGAAACAGATTCCTAAAAAAGTAAAATGGCTTGGCTTAGGACCTCATGAAAATTATCCTGATCGAAAAACATCAGCTATTTTTGGTGATTGGTCGTTACCTTTTGCAGAACTTTATACACCTTATATTTATCCATGTGAAAATGGATTGCGTTGCGAGGTTAAAAGATTGCAACTTAATGAGATGATCATAACTGGACATCAGTTTAAATTTAACGTTAATCAATATGGGACAGAGCAATTAATAGAAAAAACTCATCGTCATTTATTGGAACCTAGGTCATGCGCTTATATAAGTATTGATGCTTATCATATGGGAATTGGTGGAGATGATTCTTGGACACCAAATGTACATCATAAATTTTTAGTGACAGATAAACACTATAGCTATCAGCTTATGTTTAAATGTTAAATAAGCCATCTAAAAATAAGGCACCGTTTTGGGTGCCTTATTTTTATTCAATTGTATTTTTCGATATGGTTATTTCTTAATAATTGTTATATTCCATTTAACATTTCACCATCAAACAGCTTATCAAGTTCTTCGATAAATTCTTGCTGAGGTAGGTGATAAAAGATGCCTTGCTCGGGCATTCCTCGTAAAAAGAGATAATATACCCCTCCAAAATGCGTTTGGTATTGGTAATTAGACAAACGTCCTTTTAAAAAACGATGCAATGCTAAACAGTAAAGTTGATATTGTAGGTCATAGCGATGATCGCACATCACTTTTTCAAGTGCTTCTTGGCTATAAGCATCAACACATTCACCTAACCAATTAGATTTATAATCAACCACATAATATTTCCCTTCAAATTTGAAGACTAAATCGATAAAGCCTCTTAGCATACCTTGTACCGACTCAAAATCTAATTCGGGACATAATCTTGATAAATGATCATATTGTTTACACAAACTATCTAATTGCTGACTAGTGACTGTTTTGCGTATAGGGAGATAGAATTGCAATTCGTTAATATGTTGCCCCATTAACACTTGCGATAATATTAAATTTGGATCATGCAGTTTTGTAGTCAATATCTGTTGCATCCAATTTGTTACTACGCTATTCCACTCTGTTTCTAAATTGAGCTTTTTTACCATCTGATTACATAATTCAACAAGATTATCTGATGTGATATCTTCCATAATGCTGTGCATTAATGTACCAACATATGCTCCTTTAGGAAAATGGTGGATATCATATAATGTGTCGTTTGATTGTACTCTATCGGATTCGTATGGGGATTCGTCCCAGTCATTAATAAGATCAGGCTTATAAGCCAATACATTATGATTATGCCTTTGTAATTCAGTATAACTTGTAACCCGCCAACTGTTTGAAATATTACGCGAAAATACGTTAGCCGATAATGATTGGTCTGGCAAAATTGCCGGAATATACTGTTCGCTCTCTATTGGTAATTGGACATCAATTAAATTAGCTATATTGGCAATTGATCTTAATTCACTTTTTAATAAATGATTAATAGCCGATTGGCTTTTTTTCAATGAAGCAAGTCCAATACTACAATGATAAACCGAGCGAGTCATTGCAACATATAATAGCCGCAAATCTTCAGCAAGTCGCTCTTTTTCTATCTGCTCTTTAATCTCATCAGACAGTAACCATGCATAAGTTGGCTGATAGTCATTATCTTTATCATGATAAAATTGGCTATCGGATGCACGATATATTGAAATAAATGGTAACCAAACAATTGGAAACTCTAATCCCTTTGATTTATGAATAGTAATAATCTTGACAAGGTTTTCATCACTTTCAAGGCGTTGTTGATGATTTTCTAAATTTGGATCTGGGTTAACAATTTGTTTTGTCAACCACCGAATTAAGGCGTGTGGACCATCTAACTCATTTGATGTTTCTTGAAGTAATTCACCTAAATGCATTAAGTTAGTTAATGTTCGTTCACCACCTTGGCGAGCTAAGATGTTTTCAGCTAGATGCCGTTTTTTCATCATTCGGCGTAACATAACCAATACACCATAATATTGCCAAATTGCTTGATATTGTTTGAATTCTTCGACCAAACTTTCCCATTTATCTTGATCGTCAGTGATTTGTTCAAGGTCTGTCATGGTTTGACCTAATAGCGATGTCATTAATGCTAGCTTGAGCATTGTTTCGTTTTCTGGCATTAAAACAGCTTGCAATAGGCTCAATACATCTTTTGCTTCATTTGAAGAAAACACACTACTATTGTTTGACAAGTAGACACTCTTAACACCGCAATGAGTCAATTTTTGTTGGATAACTTTGGCCTCACGTCCATTACGCACTAAGATTGCAATGTCAGCTGTAGTCACTGGACGTTGTTCGTTTTCGCTATCAATTAACATTGACGAATTAGACAGTAAAGTCACTATTTGGGTAGCACAACAACTAGCCATGTGTTCTTGATAATCTGAATTGGTTGCAATATCATCAGGCAGTAAGTAAGCAGCTAATGCCGATACTTCTTGGTTGTTAACTTGCAAAGACTTTTGCTGATTCCGTTTTGCCGCTTCCATGGGTAAAAAAGGAATATCATTAAATATAAATGGATTATCGCAATTAGAAAATAATTGGTTAACAGCTTTGACCATCGAAGCAGATGAACGATGGTTTACATCCATGGTAAAAGAATTTTCCCCTGTCGATTGTTTAGCTTTTAAGTAAGTGAATATATCTGCACCTCGAAAGCTGTAAATTGCTTGTTTTGGATCACCAATAAATAATAGACCTCGATCTAACTTGTTCCTGTCATAAATACGATCAAAAATTTGATACTGAGCAGGATCAGTATCCTGGAACTCATCAATTAAAGCAACACAATATTTTGAGGCTATACTTTGCGCCAATCGATCACCTGCTTTTGCTTTTAATGCACGATTTAGTTGCCAAATAAGATCGTCAAAGCTCATCTCGCCATTTTTGAGTTTTTCGTTATAGATCCCTTTCTGAATTACACTGACAATATCCATTAAGATTTGGCTTCGTAGATCAAAAGGTTGTTTATATAGATCGTCAATTTGTTCAAAAAACGAATGACATGGAACACTTTTTCCTTCTTTCGTCTTTTCGATTAAAACTGATTGCTTAAATTTTTCAAGTTCGTTGGGTAATTCAAATGTTCGAGTTTTGCTGTTAGCCCATGCCGATACTTTAATTACCCAATTGGGTAGATTTCGACTACTATATGATTGTTTGCTGACACCTGATTGTATAATGATTTCAACTAATTTTTCAGACAAAGCTAACCAAGATTTTTTAATATTTTCAATTTTTTCATAACTTTGTTGGTAAAACAACTTTATTGTTGTACTTATATCTAGGTTTACCTTGCCAGCATTGTTGAAATCTAACCCTAAATAAGGGGTGATGTCTTTTAGCAATGCCGTTGGATCTTGCCATGTAGCAAGCACTAAATAAGCAAGTGGTTTATCAAGCTGTGTAAAATAGTGACGCCAAAAATCTTGAGTTACTCTTAATTTTAACTCATATTCATCTGAGATTAGCTTTTGCTCAAATAAAACACCCGATTCAAATGCATGGCTAGTTAGTATTCGTTGGCAAAAACTATGTATAGTATAAATAGCCGCATCATCCATTGACTGTTGTGCAATAGTAAGTTGCTGTACTGCAAATTTTCTATCATCAATTAATTCAATTAGTTGTTGATAAATAGGATCTTTATGATGTCCTTGTAATAGCCCTATTCGCAGTTCTTGAATATTTTGCCTTATCCTCGATCGAAGTTCTTGAGTTGCCGCTTTGGTAAAAGTCACAACCAGAATTTCGTTAACATTTAAAGGCCTTGGGTAACTATTTTGACCAATGCCCAATAATAATCTTAAGTAAATAAAGGCAAGAGAATAAGTTTTACCAGTTCCAGCCGATGCTTCAATTAAAGTTCGACCAGTTAGAGGTAAATCAAAAAGATTAAGTTTTTTTACTCCGCTTGATGAAACCATTCAAGATTTCCTGCAGAGTTTGGTAATAAACTAATACAAGCAATTGCGGCAGTAGAAAACATAGGAGGAGCAACTTGCGGACATAGTTCATTAACTAAATATCCCACCAATGGCAAATGAGATACAATAATCACATTTTCAACCCCATCATTTAACAATATTGCTAATACGTCAGCAATATGAGATGGGCTACCACCAGGCACTAAAAATTGATTAGTTTCAACTTTTGCAACACTAACGTGTGATGATAATTCTGTTAATGTTTGTTTAGCTCGCAAATAAGGGCTAACCAAACCAATTTCAAATTGAAAATTTTGCTGTTTAAGCCATTTGCCAGCTTGATTTGACTGATTAATGCCATAATTTGTTAAGATTCTACTGGAATCCGATGAAGCAGAAAACCCTGCTTCACCATGTCTCATAATACAAACTTTCATCAATATTCAATTAACGTAATTTTAATTGGAAAATCATGCATTCTGCACCACAACAAAAGGTAAATTTTGCTGATAATTTAAAGCCATCGCTTATTTTATCAATATTGCTATTAATTTCACACGGCTCTGTTGCGACATCATTTGCTGCTTGGGTTAAAGATGCTAATTTAGCTTGAGCTTCTGATTCTGTCGCAAAGATGTGTTCATACTCAGCGCTACAGTCTTCGTTATCAATTATTGTACCAACATCCACACAACAACATGCTGGAGTTTCGTTTGCTTTGCATTTGTTTAAAGAATCTGCCATGCTTACCTCTAATTAACTGTTAATATTTGTATTAGTATACTCTTAATCATAACTTAGGGCAAAGCGCTAACTCTGTTTTGTTTTCTATCTGAATATAATGCAGTATATGACTACTAAACTGTGTTATTAGTTGAGATAAAAGAATTAAAGATACCTCTGCCAAATGACAGAGGTCAATACATTAGAATTTAGGTGCTGTTGGGCGACCACGCTTTTTTGCAAACGGTTTATCAGATGTATCTGATTTACTGTTTTTACGAGCTCGTTTAGTATCAGACGCTGCTCCACTGATTAAGCTCATTTTCATTGGTTGATTAAGTACTCTTACTTTTTCAAAATGTTTTAATATGTCTTTTGGCATACCTTTTGGTAATTCAACTGTCGAATAAGTATCATAAAGCTTGATATTACCAATGTAACGACTGCTAATATCAGCTTCATTAGCAATTGCCCCCACAATATGACGAACTTCAATACCGTTCTCTTTACCAACTTCAATACGATACATATCCATATCACCAACATCGCGTCGTTCTCGACGTTTTGGGGATTCACGATTATCACCTCGTAAACGGCGTTCACCGCCACGATTATCCCGATCTCGCATTTCACGCGATGGCTTAAACACTGGGTCTGGTGGTAAAATTAAAGGGCGTTCCCCTTGTGCTAATTTTAATAAAGCGGTTGCAATCGTTTCAAGATCGGCTCCACTATCCGCTTGTATTTTTGCTAATAACTTTTGGTACTCATCTAAATCACTACTCTCAAGTTGTTTCTGGACTTGCGCAGTAAATTTAGCTAAACGACGCTGTTCAAGTAGCTCTTTTGATGGCAACCCAACTTCTGGAATTGGTTTTTTGATAGTTTGCTCGATATTCTTAAGTAAACGACGTTCACGGCTATCAACAAATAAAATAGCACGGCCAGCACGACCAGCGCGACCTGTTCGTCCAATACGGTGAACATAAGATTCAGAATCTAACGTGATATCATAATTGATAACTAAGCTAATACGCTCAACATCTAAACCACGAGCAGCAACATCGGTTGCAATTAATATATCTAAACGACCATTACGTAAACGATCTAATGTTTGTTCACGCAATTGTTGTGTCATATCACCATTTAATGCAGCACAACTATAACCGTGCTTTTCAAGCACTTCCGCCACATCTAAAGTAGCTGATTTTGTTCGAACAAAAATAATAGCCGCATCAAAATCTTCTGCTTCTAGAAAGCGAACGATAGCTTCGTTTTTACGCATACCTCTAACAAGCCAATAACTTTGGTCAATATCAGGGGCAGTTTGATTGGTACCTTTGATCTGAACTTCTTTAGGATTTTGCATAAATCGTTTAGTAATACGACGAATTGGTGCTGGCATTGTTGCCGAAAATAAAGCTGTTTGATGATCATCTGGAATCGTTGTCATAATGCTTTCAACATCATCAATAAAGCCCATTCTTAACATTTCATCTGCTTCATCAAGTACTAATCCCTTAAGATTAGAGAGATCTAAGGTTTTACGATTTAAGTGATCAAGCAAACGTCCTGGTGTACCAACTACAATTTGAGGACCTTGTTTTAAGGCTCGTAATTGAACGTCATAACGCTGTCCACCATATAAAGCGAGTACTTTTACCCCTTTCATATATTTTGAATATTCAGAGCAAGCATCAGCAACTTGTATAGCCAATTCCCGTGTAGGAGCTAATACTAAAAGTTGTGGTGCTTTTAAGTTTGCGTCAATATTCATTAAGAAAGGAATTGAAAATGCAGCGGTTTTGCCACTACCTGTCTGTGCCATACCCAATACATCATTACCCTCTAATAATAGAGGAATACATTCAGATTGGATTGGTGATGGTTTGCTAAAACCAAGATCATTTAATGCGTTAAGAATATCCTCGGATAAACCAAGATCAATAAAAGAAACTTCTTTTGTCATGTAAACTCGCTTATAAATTTTGAATATATAAACTTACTTATTTAGTAAAAATCCTGATAATTATTAACTAATATCATATAAGTTTTATCTTATTTTTTTAAACCAAATAAAGAAAGCAGATATAAATTTATGCCAGCTCACTAAATTGAAAATTTACAACTCACCCCAATAACTAACTGCCTATGTTAACTCAACAAATCGAATCTAAAAAATAAACTAAGGTTGATTGATATTGATATATCTAAGATAAAGCTAACCGCATTATCTAATGTTAAGAACATATTATTTGGCAAATCAGAACTACGCTATAACAATATTTTCACTTTTAAAACTGGCATGACCCTTGTTACTCTTCTTTTTCTTCAAGTAACTTCATTTCATAAAGTGCCTGTTGATGTTCAACATAGTTATAAATATTATTGGCTAAAGCATATTTAAATAACATTTTGGCACGTTCGTTGTCACCTTTACTTTGATAATATTTACCTAAGTAAAAGTAGGCTTCACAAAGGCGTTCGGCTAATTGTCGATTATTCTCTACACCTTGTTGAAGGTTCTGCATTAATTTAGTTTCGCTAATTTTACCTAAATAAAATGCAATAATATTGCCACTATAACTCGTTTTATCATTAATCAGATCATAACGTTTTTGTAGCTCAATTTTGGCGGCTTTATTATCATTTTCCTTTTCAATCAAATAAAGCCATAGAATTCTAATAGGTTCATTCATATCATATTGATAAAACCTTAATGCATCACGCTCTGCGGCTTGATAATGGCCTGTACGATACAACGTAATAGCACGATTTAAATACGCATAAGTATAAGCGGGATCAAGCTCTAATGTAGTATTAAACGACATTAAAGCTGTATCAAAATCGCCATCTCTTAATGCATAGGTTCCTAGAAAGTTGTAAATGTCAGGAACTTCAGGATTTAAGCTCAACAAATAGGAAAAATCGCTTTGAGCAAAGGCTTTAAAACCCAATGAATCATAGGCAATACCTCGCTCAAATATGAGTTGCATTCGCGTTCCAGTATCAAGGCCTTTTTGAGACAGCTGTTGGCTGAGCTGAGCAATTTTTAACTCATCATCATATGAAACTTGCTCAGGAACAGCTAACAAAGGCTGAGAATTAGAACAACCTGACAAAAGAATAACAGCTAGCAAAATGCAGCATACAGTTCTCAGGTTGAATAATCCCATTTTTATCCCCTAATGAATAATAATTTTATTCTGCTGTTGAAACAACGTCTGCTGTCGGTTCGACAGCATCTTTCATACTCAAACGGATTCTGCCTTGGCGGTCAATTTCTAGTACTTTAACATTCACTTCTTGACCAACTTTTAGATAATCAGCCACTTTTTCTACTCGATGATCGGCAATTTGAGATACATGAACAAGTCCCTCTTTACCACCAATAACCGATACAAAAGCACCAAAATCAACGATTCTTGTTACTTTACCTGTATAAATTTTACCAATTTCGACATCAGCAACTAAGTTAGTAATACGTGCCATGGCATCTTTGGCTTTATTACCATCTGAAGCGGCAATCTTAACGGTACCATCATCAGTGATTTCAATAGTTGTTCCTGTTTCTTCAGTTAAAGCCCGAATTGTTGCGCCACCTTTACCGATAATATCGCGAATTTTGTCAGGATTTACATTCATTGTATAAATACGTGGTGCAAACTCTGAAATTTCTTGGCGAGGCTTATTAATTGCTTGTTCCATTACACTTAAAATGTGTAAACGAGCACCTTTAGCTTGATTAAGTGCTACTTGCATAATTTCTTTGGTTATACCTTCAATTTTGATATCCATTTGCAATGCACTTACACCTTCGCGTGTACCTGCTACTTTAAAGTCCATATCACCAAGGTGGTCTTCGTCACCAAGAATATCTGACAATACGACAAACTGATCACCTTCTTTTACTAATCCCATTGCAATACCAGCAACAGATGATTTGATAGGTACCCCTGCATCCATAAGAGCAAGTGAAGCACCACAAACAGAAGCCATTGAAGATGAACCATTTGACTCAGTAATTTCAGACACTACTCGAACAGTATATGGAAATTCTTCACGGCTTGGCATTACAGCCGCAACACCTCGTTTAGCTAGGCGACCATGACCAATTTCTCGGCGTTTTGGTGAGCCAACCATACCTGTTTCGCCAACAGAGTATGGAGGAAAATTGTAATGAAGTAAGAACCGTTCGGTATATTCACCAGTTAACTCATCAATAATTTGTGCGTCACGCTCTGTACCTAATGTTGCAGTAACTAGTGCCTGAGTTTCACCACGTGTAAACAGTGCACTACCATGAGTTCTTGGTAAGACATTAGTACGGATATCAAGTGCACGAATCATATCTTTTTCACGACCATCAATACGCGGTTCACCAGCAATAACACGCTTACGAACAATTTGACTTTCCAACTCAACAATAATATTAATCACTTCGTTTTCATCAAGCTCGTCATTTTGTTCTTTTAGTACAGCTAAAACTTCTTCTTTAATTAAATCGATTTGTGCATAACGTGCTTGTTTTTCAGTAATACGATAAGCTTCGCCCAAACGATCTTTAGCTAATTCAACAATGGCATTATATAGCACCTCATTTTTAGCCGGTGCTACCCAATCCCATTTTTCACAATTGGCTTTTTCTACAAATTCGTTAATATTATCAATAACAACTTGTTGTTGTTCATGACCAAATACTACCGCTGCTAACATTTGATCTTCAGTGAGTAAATCAGCTTCAGATTCAACCATTAATACTGCACTTTTTGTACCCGCAACAACTAAATCTAGACGACTAGCTGCAAGCTCTTTTACTGATGGATTTAATACAAATTCATCATTAATAAAGCCAACACGTGCAGCACCAATAGGGCCGTGGAATGGAACACCAGATAAGCAAAGTGCAGCAGAAGCACCAATCATTGCAACTAGGTCAGGGCTCACCTCGGGATTAACCGAAACAACGGTTGCAATAATTTGGATTTCATTAACAAATCCTTCAGGAAATAATGGACGAAGCGGGCGGTCGATTAAACGTGCAATTAGAGTTTCACCTTCACTTGGACGACCTTCACGTTTAAAAAATCCACCAGGAATACGCCCTGCAGCATAGGTACGTTCTTGGTAATTAACTGTTAATGGGAAGAAGTCTTGACCTTCTTTTACTTTTTTATTTGCAACAACCGTGACAAATACAGCAGTATCATCCATATTAACCATAACAGCTGCGGTTGCTTGACGAGCCATAATACCAGTTTCTAAAGTCACGGTATGACGACCATATTGAAATTTTTGACATGTCGGATTAAACAAAATAGTGTCCTCTTGTTATTTGTTATGTTGAAGTTTGATATTTCGACAGGACGCAACATTACGCTACGCTTATTGATACTCTCTTCAACAATGTGGGGATATATACAACAAAAAGATTATTTCACTGTCACGACTAATGACAAATCTATAAATTATAGAGCTCTCATTAGTCGCGCGAAACATGAGATATAACCTTTACTTTGTTGGCTTACATAAAATAATAATTTTTAACGCCCGATATTATATCAGAGCACCGATTTTTCACAACGAAAAAGAGGCCTAAGCCTCTTTTCAAGTAGATTGTCAATTAGCGACGTAAACCTAGTTTTTTAATCAATTGGTTATAACGTTCAATATCTTTACGACGTAAATAATCTAATAATTTACGACGGCTAGACACCATACGTAATAGACCACGACGGCTGTGGTGATCTTTTTTATGCTCAGAAAAATGACCTTGTAAATCATTAATACGTGCAGTTAAAAGAGCAACTTGAACCTCTGTTGAACCAGTGTCGTTAGTGCCACGACCATATTCGGCAACGATTTTCGCTTTAGCTTCTACAGTTAGAGACATAATAAACCTCTTAAAATAAATATAAAAAATGGAATGACCGATCTCTAATTCAGACATTCCTCGGTATCCATATAGTGAATATATGAGTTACGTAATTATACTGAAATTTATAAAAATAGCAATTTGATTTATTTAGTTAGCAGCAGTATTTACTTAAGCTCGAAACCATACTCTTCTTGAATTAGTTTTTTTAGCGCCTCAATATAATTTTGAGCTGATAAGCTTAGTTGAGCCTTTTGTGATGTGATCCAGCCAATTAGGATTTTTTCTTCTACATCTAACGGTATTGATAAAATATCAGATCCGTTTAAGTCAGCACTTAAAACCCCTGTGCTAATGGTATAACCATTGAGTCCATGCAATAAGTTAAATAAGGTTGCTCTATCACTGACGTGTATACTCTTTTTATGATAAACCGTACTTAAAATTTCTTCGGAAAAATAAAATGAGTTATATTCGCCCTGCTCAAAAGAGAGATAAGGGTAATCCTCTAAATCATCTAAAGTTAATAACTTCATGGATGATAATGGATGATGAGTACTAATAAATACATGAGGATTAGCTTCAAAAAGTGGATTAAAGGTTAATCTATGTTCTTTCAGTAACCGTAAAATCACTTTTTGATTAAAATCATTCAAATACAAAATACCAACTTCACTACGTAAATTAGCTACATCGGTGATAATATCATATGTTTTTGTTTCCCTAAGCGTAAACTCATACTCATCTGTTTGATTTTTTTTAATTAAGTTAACAAAGGCATTAACCGCAAAAGCGTAATGCTGAGTGGATATACTACATAACTGCTTAGAGGGTTCTTTTTTTGAGTAGTGCTGTTCCAATAGCTCAGCTTGATCTAGAACTTGTTTGGCATAACCTAAAAACTCAACGCCATCAGGTGAAAGTGAAACTCCTTTAGAACTGCGCACAAAAATCTCAATACCAAATTCAGCTTCTAGATCTTTCACCGCTGTTGATAAGCTTGGCTGAGTAATATATAAATTCTTAGCTGCTTCATTTATTGAACCAGAACGTGCTATTTCTAAAATATAGCGTAATTGTTGAAGTTTCATAATATTGGGACATGTTAACACAAACTATCTTATATAACACAAATATATACTAAATAATATTTAAGTGAAATAAATACTTGTTGCTATTTTATACTCAAACACATACTTTCCTGAAAGTTTTTGACAAAAATTTTAATATAAATTAATTATGAAAAGTAAAAATGAGAAGCAGTAGAATTGATAATAAAATTACTTTAGATATTTTAGATAGAATAAAATATAAATTATTTAACTTATAAGCAATTAAAAAAAGTTTTCGTAAATTAATTTTATACTCATAAGAATCGAAACTGTAATTAACATTGGTCGAATTAATTTACGACCTTTGGCAATGACCATTTTAGCACCAAGCCTTGCTCCTATAAATTGACCAACTAACATAACCAATCCAATTGACCAGATTACTTCTCCCCCTATAATAAAAAACAGCAAGCCGGCCAAATTTGAGGTGAAGTTTAGTACTTTGGTATGTGCAGTCGCTTTGGTTAAATTAAAACCAGCTAACGTGATATAAGCTAACGCATAAAATGAACCAGCACCAGGGCCAAAAAATCCATCATAAAAACCTATACCAAAGGCAGGAATTAATGCGAATTGAATAAGTGAAAGGCGACTGTTACGGTCGTTTTCTCCAATAGTTGGAGAAAGTAAAAAATAGAGCCCAACGCTAATAGTTAAAATTGGTAATAATAATTTTAAAAAATCAGCTTGGATACGCATCACAGATAATGTTCCAATTGCTGAACCAACAAAAGCAAAAACGATTGCCCATTTTTGTTGTTTCAAATCCACCATATGCTGCCGGATAAAATATAGGCTAGCAGAAAACGAACCACCGCAACTTTGCAATTTATTGGTTGCCAATGCACTAGCTGGTGGCAGTCCAACAGCAAGTAATGCAGGGACAGTTAATAAACCACCTCCGCCAGCAATAGAATCAATAAAACCGGCCAAAGCAGCAATCAGAAAAAGTAAAATAAGCAGATCATAACTCATAATTTATTTACATCACCACATTGAGCCCGATAACGAAGGTAGTGATCCATCAGCACAATAGCAACCATTGCTTCAGCAATTGGTACAGCTCGAATGCCAACACATGGATCATGTCGACCATGTGTAGATACTTCAACGCTTTCACCCAAAATATTAACTGATTTACCTGGAATTTCTATACTAGGCGTGGGTTTAAGTGCTATGCTGGCTGATATGGTTTGTCCTGAACTAATACCACCTAAAATCCCACCGGCATGATTAGATAAAAAGCCTTTAGGTGTTATTTCATCACGATTTTCGCTACCACGTTTATTCACAACAGCAAAACCATCGCCAATTTCTACACCTTTCACGGCATTAATACTCATTAGTGCATGCGCAAGATCAGCATCTAGTTTATCAAATACAGGTTCGCCAAGTCCTACTGGAATATTTTCAGCAACAATGCAAACTTTCGCACCTATTGAGTCACCCTCTTTTTTTAATGACCGAAGCAGCTGTTCAAGTGCATCTAATTTACTCTCATCTGCGCAAAAAAATGGATTGTGTTCAACTTGTTGCCAGTCTTTCAATTCACATTTTACATCACCCATCTGAGCCAAATAACCACGAATAGTAATGCCAAGCTTTTCTTGTAGATATTTTTTTGCAATAGCGCCGGCAGCAACTCTCATAGCCGTTTCACGAGCAGAGGAGCGACCGCCACCACGATAATCTCGTATGCCATATTTATTTTGATAAGTGTAATCTGCATGGCTTGGTCTGAAGATATCTTTAATTTTACTATAATCTTGAGAACGTTGATCGGTATTTTCAATAAGTAAACCAATACTCGTTCCAGTTGTAACACCTTCAAATACGCCTGACAAAATTTTGACTTGATCTGCTTCTCGGCGTTGAGTTGTATAACGAGATGAGCCAGGTCTACGACGATCAAGATCATTTTGCATGTCTGATTCTGTTAACGCAAGTCCAGGAGGAACACCATCGACAACACACCCTAATGCTACACCGTGCGATTCACCAAATGTGGTTACTTTGAATAATTTTCCGATTGAGTTTCCAGCCATAATAAATTTATTCCAATGATTAATAACAGTTTATTTAAAACAGTAATGATATTGAATCAGTTCTTCACGTGTGATAGAAAATACACCCAACCCACCACGTTCAAATTCTATCCAATTAAAAGGGACATCGGGATATTGTTGTTGTAAGCTAACCCAACTATTGCCGACTTCACAAACTAATACACCTGCTGGTGTTAAATAATTTATCGCATCTCGTAAAATTTTTTTTACCAGATCTAAACCATCAAAGCCCGCTTCTAATGCTAATTTAGGTTCATATAAAAACTCATCTGGCAAATCACTCATATCTTCACTATCAACATAAGGCGGATTAGTGACAATCAGATCGTATTGTTTTTCTGGCACATCATCAAATAGATCTGACAAAATAGGAGTAACTTGAAAATCCATTTCGTGCATCTCAATATTTGTTTGGGCGATATCTAATGCTTCTAATGAAATATCAGTTATATCAACTTGAGCATCAGCAAACTCATAAGCGCAAGCAATCCCTATACAGCCACTACCAGTACATAGATCTAAAATATTTTTAGGTTCAGTTAATATTATTTGCTCAAAATGGTTATCAATTAGTTCACCAATAGGAGAACGAGGAATTAATACACGCTCATCCACATAAAAAGCATGTCCACAAAACCAAGCTTGGTTAGTTAAATAAGGGGTTGGTACACGATCTTTTATTCGCTTTTGAATAATGTCAATAATTTGATTTTTTTCATCATTAGTTAGATTAGCGGAATAAAATTCTTCAGGAATAAACAACGATAATCCTAACGTTGCTAAAATTAATTGTTTAGACTCATCAATAGGATTATCTGTACCATGACCTAAAAAGACATCTGATAGACTAAGTTGTGATGCAGCCCAACGTATAAAGTCTTGAACTGTGCGTAAGTTTTCCATAATAACTCCAAATGATTTAGGAGAGGAAGGTATTGTTTGTCATTTTAAATAACAACTATAAACTACGAACTATTAAAATAATCTAGATAGCTAGTTTTATAGCGTTATGAACTAATGGTTCCATCTTTTAATGACTCAATATGGCGGTGAGGAAGGGATTCGAACCCTTGATACGTTGCCGTATACACACTTTCCAGGCGTGCTCCTTCAACCACTCGGACACCTCACCTCATTAGAACCTGCTTTTCAAAAGCAGGTTGCATACTATAATGATCACCAACTAATTAATCAAGCTTTTTAATTCATACAAACAATAAAACCAAATGTTGCCAAAACAGCTAACACAGCAATAGTTGTGATTAAAGCATATTTTAAATTTGAATCCATTATGTTATCTCCAATTATTTATTAGCTTTCTCGATTGGTAAATCAAACGTAATAACCTCTTTAATAGAGTTATTGCCTTTAATTTTGGGATACTTAGGTGCAAAATCAAGAAGTATCTCGATAGATTCATCTAAGTAAGCATCAGGTTTTTTATAATTTTTTGGTAAATCATCTAATTTAGTAATTGATGGTAAACCTACCTTATTTAAACGTGCATTAGTTCTTTTTAAATCACGTTCCTCATTATTTTTTTGTTCTACTTCTCGTTTTTTCTTATTAAGTGAAACAATATATTGACGATCTTTTTTATCATTAAATCGTTTGATATCTTCATCAATATACATAAATTCAGGATTATGTGAAATTCTAGACAAATGTTGTGATTCTAAATCAGGCAACAATGGCTTAATATTGGCAAGAGTCAAATAATCAGCGGATGGTATTTTATCCCACGGTAGTGCGTTATCTAAAAAACGCTCTCCCGTTTCATCAACATACTTAACTTTATTCATTTCAATATCTGGCTCAACGCCTTTTAATTGTGTGCTACCACCATTGATACGATAAAACTTCTGAATAGTATATTGAGCCCCGCCAAGTTCAGGCCAACTTGGATGTAGTCTTGCATCAACTGGATAAGAGATGTTACGAGAAGTTTGGACGGTTCCCTTACCATAAGTGGTTTCACCAACTATTAATGCTCGCCCATAATCTTGCATAGCCGCAGAAAATATTTCTGATGCTGATGCACTATAACGATTAATCATAACAACAAGTGGCCCGGTGTATTCGATACCTTTATTCTTATCATTGTAAGTGATGACTTTTTGTAAATTATCACGTACCTGAACAACTGGTCCAGTATCAATGAATAAGCCAGTTAAATTGATAACTTCGGTTAACGAACCACCGCCATTATCACGTAAATCAATAACTAAACCTTGCAAATTTTCTTTATTTGCTTTTGATAAGAGTCCTTCAACTTTTTCCGTTAATCCCATATAGAAACTTGGTATTTCAATAACGCCAACTTTACCACGTGGATTATCGATAATATTTAATTTCGCTTCTCTATCTTCAAAATGAATCTTATCACGAGTGAGCTCAATTACTTTTGCCTTACTATTATTACCAGCAGGTAAAATTTCCAATCTTACAACAGTACCTTTAGGTCCACGAATTTTATCGACAATATCATCCAAGCGCCACCCAATAACATCTTCAATCGCTGAATTACTTTGACCTACTCCAATAATCCTATCCCCGATGGTAAGTAACTTACTCTTTTCAGCAGGTCCGCCTGTTACAAAAGACATAATCACCGTATAGTCATCTTGCTGGCTCAATGTTGCACCGATACCTTCAAATGATAAACTCATTTCGGAATCAAAATCTCGTTTTTTACGTGGTGCCAAATAACTAGTGTGAGGATCAATTTCTCTGGCAAATGCATTCATAAATACTTGAAAGGCATCTTCATTATTTGATTGCATTATCGTTTTTAAAACGCGATTGTAACGTTTACTTAAAACTTTACGGATCTCTTTTTCATTTTTTCCCGATAAGGATAAACTCAATTCATCATATTTAACACGCTTATCCCAATAAACATTAAGTTCGTTTTCTGAAGTCGGCCAAGCAATTTCTTCACGATTAAAATCAATTTCATCATTGGCAGAAAAATCCATAGGCCGTTGTAAAACTTCAAGAGCATATTGATAACGGTCATAACGTTTTTTCAAAAAAAGATTGTAAATATCATAAGCTGTCTTTAAATTACCATCGATTAATTCTTGACCTAAAGACTCTTGTCTATTTCGAAAACCATCAACATCACTTTGAATAAAAATGGATTTACTACCATCCAATAATTTGAAATAGCGATCAAAAATCTGAGCTGAAAAAGCACCATCCAAGGAAAAATTACGATAATGTGATTGAGTAAAAAAATTCGTTACACGCTTAGCAACAACTTGGTGGATATCATCTTGCTTTAGAACTGGTATTTGTTCATTAGCTTGCGGTTTTGCCTGAACATTTTGGCTAAAAATACCCAAAATAAGGCTAAGTGTAATAATACCATTGAGTAATTTATTCATTCAAACTCTCTACTTATTGATAATATGTTCAGGTTTGACCGTTAACTCCATACCTGCACCAACCTTTACCTTAATATGCTCTTTTTCAATATTAATGACTTGTACTTTTATAGGTTTATTACCTACTATAACTTTAACAAAATCACCAATTTTTAAAGCTTTAGCTTTTTTAGGAAGCATCCGAGTAGCTTTACGTTTTTCTTTTTCACGTTCTTTAAAACGCTCTTTAGCTTTTTCTTTGCTCTCTTTCAACTGTTGTAGCGCATGATCTATCTGTTCTTGGCTAATAACCTCAGTAGGATTACCATCTAAATCAACACGATTGGCTCCTTCTTTTATACTATATAAGTAACGCCAACTCATTGTGTATGAGCGCAGTGCGGCACGGAGTTTAGTTTTACTAAGTTCGTCATTACCATCTAAACGAGAAATAATATCTTGAAAAATTCCAATCTTTAATGGCTTTGCCTCACCTTCAAGGGTAAAACAATTTGGGAATTGTTGAGCTAAATAAGCAATAATCTCTTTACTATTTGTTAATTGAAACTGTTTTTCCATTGGTTATTCCATAGCAACTAAATTTTACTAGCGTTAAAGTATATCGCAGCTTATATAATAACACTAACTATCTTTTTCGGTTTATTAATAAATTGTTATAAAATCTTTAATATCTGTATGTATTTGGCATAAAAGCCAAACAGCTTATTCATGAGTTGATAGCTAATTAAATGCTACCACTCAAAATCGATTAAAATAAATACTAAAACAAATTAAACTATCAAATTTTCTCTTGTATTGGGTAGAAAAGAATAACATAGATACTTATGGTTATAAACTAAGATAAATTAAAAAATGGAAATAAAATTTAGTGAATGATATAGAGAAGAAAATCTAATTACATTAAAAAAGTGCAGCACTAAAGAATTAAATTTTTTAATTATACCTTCAGTTGCTCTATCTTGAACGTTATAAAACATATGCTATTATCAATTCACATTTCATATCAACTACAAATTAACACAATAGGCAACTATATCATGAAAAATATTAAAAAATTTCTGCTCATCCTTTGTTCTATACTTGCTTTATCAGCATGTTCACAAAAAAATTTTGTTGAGCAAGGCACACCGCTTAATAACGCAAAAGTAAGCAAAATTGTTGAAGGGTCATCAACTGAAGCTCAGATTCTGTCCCTATTTGGTGAGCCAACAACAAAAACCGCTATCAATAGCAACGAAACACAGTGGACATATCAATACACTAAAAAGAGCTCAACAAGTCATATGTTAATTGGCGAAACGCAATACAATATTTTTGAAGGAAAGCTTGATATTATTATGTCTAAAGGGGTAGTAACATGGTTCAATTATGATGAAAACCAACGACAGAAAAAATGGTAATAAATTATCTTGTTTTATAGCACATCAACAAGATGTGCTAAGAATTTGTTATTTCAATCCTATGGAATTACATTACTTTACTCATGTTTAAATTTCAGTCATCTATTTCCTAAAGAAAAGACATCTCTGGACAATATTGCGCTTTAGGTTATACTCATTAACGAAATTAACCAGACAATCGCTGCTTTGTTGTTTTTATAAAGAAATAAACAAAGGGGAGGAAAGTCCGGGCTCCATAGGGCAGAGTGCCAGGTAACGCCTGGGGGATTTTTGCGAGAGTGAAAATTCACGACAAGTGCAACAGAGAGAAAACCGCCGATGGCTTATTTTATAAGATCAGGTAAGGGTGAAAGGGTGTGGTAAGAGCACACCGCGCAACTGGTAACAGTTGTGGCACGGTAAACTCCACTCGGAGCAAGGTCAAATAGGGATTCATTGGCGTGGCCCGCGTTGAATCCGGGTAGACTGCTTGAGCTAATGCGTGAGTATTAGCCTAGAGGAATGATTGTCCACGACAGAACCCGGCTTATCGGTTAATTTCACTTTCTACTTCTTGTTATCGTTTAATCCAATTTTAGATTGCTTTTTATTGCTTAAAGAGCGCTTAACAGCGAGAAAAATTGAAAAAATTAACCCTAACACCAACAACAAAACAGGTATTAGCATTAATAAAGACATGATCTGCTTTTCATACTCTTTGAAAACTGGTGATAATCCAAATAGGTAACCTAATGTCACAATCAAGAAAATCCATAATGTAGCACTGATTATATTATAAATATGGAATTTTCGACTGTGTAGTCCTGATAATCCAGCCATCATCGGTAATAATGTACGTACAAAAGCAATAAATCTCCCAATAAATAGCGCTTGTAATCCGTACTTATGGAATAATACTTCAGATTTATGATGATATTTTTCAGGTATATGTGCCATCCAACCTTGGACAAGCTTAGTATTACCAAGCCAAAGTCCTTGAGCATAACCTAACCAAGTACCTAAAGCAGCGCCAGCAATTAAAATAAAATTAATTAAACCAAAATGGAATACATTTTGGCTAATTAACACACCAGTTAAAAATAATAGACTGTCTCCAGGTAAAAAAGCCGCTGGTAAAACACCATTTTCTAAAAGAATAATGACAAACAACATCCCATATAGTGTCCATAGCACATTAGGGTTTGAAAGCGTTGCAATGTCCAAATTAACAAACGCATGATAAAGTGTAATTATTGTTTCCATCTATTTTTAAATCCCATTGATGTATTATTATTAGTGGTTAATGGTACCACCAACGGTTAAATTATCCACTTTTAAAGTGGGTTGCCCAACCCCAACAGGTACGCTCTGCCCTGCTTTACCACAAACACCTACACCAGAATCTAATGCTAAATCATTACCTACCATAGATATTTGCTGCATAGTTTCTATACCTGAACCGATTAATGTGGCACCTTTAACTGGAGTTGTTATTTTTCCCTTTTCAATTAAGTAAGCTTCTGAAGTTGAAAACACAAACTTACCAGAGGTGATATCTACTTGTCCACCAGCAAAATTAGGGGCATAAAGACCATAATCGACGCTACTAATGATATCGTCAAAAGAAGAATTTCCTGCCAACATATAGGTATTGGTCATTCTTGGCATAGGTAAGTATGCATATCCTTCACGACGACCATTACCAGTTGAACATGTATTCATCAATTTTGCGTTAAGCTTATCAAACATATAGCCTTTTAAAATACCATTTTCAATAAGCACTGTTTTTTGGCTTGGAGTACCTTCGTCATCAATAGATAGTGAGCCTCGGCGGTTCTCAATTGTACCATCATCAACAATAGTGCAAACTTCTGAGGTGACTTGTTCACCAATTTTCCCAGAAAAAACTGAACTATTTTTACGATTGAAATCGCCTTCTAAGCCATGACCTACAGCCTCATGTAACAAAACGCCAGGCCAACCAGCACCTAAAACAACAGGCATTGTTCCTGCTGGTGCGGCTTTAGCAGAAAGAGAAACAAGTGCTTGACGCACGGCTTCTCGGGCATAGCTGTCAGCATAACTTTCTGATGTTTTTGGGTTGATTGTTAAAAAATATTCATACCCAAATCGACCACCGCCACCACTACTTCCTCGCTCACGTCTACCCTCTTTTTCAACCAAAACTGAAACGGATAAACGCACCAAAGGACGAATGTCAGCTTTTAATGTACCATCAGTTGCTGCTATTAAAATATCTTCATAACTTCCAGTCAAACTGGCTGAAACTTCAATAACTCTAGGATCGATTGAGCGTGCTAAGTGGTCAATTTGTTGCAACAATTCAATTTTCTGTTCTTTAGAAAAAGAATTGATCGGGTTGATTGACGAGTATATAGATACTGTTTGAGCAGATTTAAATGGCGTCACTTTGATAGGTGTTTGTATTTTAGTGATTGAATTTGCTGCGAATATGCTTTGTTCTAACCGCGCTAATGAAAGCTGATCAGTATAAGCAAACCCTGTTTTTTCGCCAACAACGGCTCTAACACCAACTCCTTGGTCACGATGAAATGAGGCATTTTTTATAATACCATCTTCAAGTAACCAGTTTTCATAATAACCAGATAGAAAATACAAATCACCAAAATCAATTTCCCTTGAGCTCAACATATCAAGCAAATGCGAAAGATCTTGTTGGTTTAGATTATTTGGGTTGAGCAGTCGTTCACTCACTTGAGTTACTATCATAAATTCCTTAAATTCTAATTGTTAACAGAAGTTTTTTGATAATCGATTATAACTAGTTGATCATAATAATTATTTAACTTTCATCATTTTTATACTGAAACGTATAGTTACCTGAAACTTTTTTACAAGATATTGCTTCTACATTAATACAACATCATATTGTTCTTGAATATAAAGTGGTTCAACTTTTACTTCAACACGTTTACCCACAAACACCTCAACTTCAGCTAAAGCATGGGACTCATCATTAGTTAAAGCATTAGCCACAGCAGCCGAGGCATAAACCAAAAAGTATTCTGAATGATGCGCTTTATAAACACGAACTATATCACGTAATATTTCGTTGCAAACTGTTTCTACCGATTTGACCATACCACGACCTTTACATGCTGGACATTCTTCACACAGAATATGCCCTATACTTTCACGTGTTCGCTTGCGAGTCATTTCGACTAATCCTAAACTCGAAAATAAATTAACAGTTGTTCTAGCTCTATCTTTAGATAAAGAATCATGCAGCGATTGTAACACCCGTTCACGATGCAAATCTTCTTGCATATCAATAAAATCAATAATAATAATGCCCCCCAAATTACGCAAACGTAATTGACGGGCAATTGCTATTGTTGCCTCAATATTAGTATTAAAAATCGTTTCTTCTAAATTTCGATGACCTACAAATGCACCAGTATTGATATCAATAGTAGTCATGGCTTCGGTTTGATCAATAATTAAATACCCACCAGACTTTAATTTCACTTTACGATCTAATGCTCTTTGAATCTCATTTTCGGTATCATAAAGATCGAAAATAGGAATATTACCACGATAAAGAGATAGTTTATTGGTTACCTCAGGCATAAATTCTTTTGTAAATTCAACCAATAAATCATAAGTTAATTTTGAATCTACTAAAATTCGTTCAATTGGATCACCAACAAAATCGCGCAATACTCGTTGGGATAATGCCAATTCCCCATAAACTAGATTCTTACTTACTGGGCGAGCCATGCGTTCTTGAATTTTAGTCCAAAGTCGTTTTAAAAAATTGGCATCTTGTTCTAACTCATGCGCACTTGCCCCTTCTGCGGCTGTTCTAACAATAAAGCCAGCTTCTGTTGTCACATATTGCTCAACAATATTTTTTAACCTTTCACGTTCTTGTTCACTTTCTATGCGTTGTGATGTGGCAACATGCGCAGAATTTGATCCAGGCATTAATACCAAATAACGTGATGGCAAAGTAATATCGGTTGTAAGCCTAGCTCCTTTAGTTCCCAATGGATCTTTAACCACTTGTACCATTAAGTCCTGTCCTTGGCGGACAAGTTCAGAGATATCTTTTACTTGAAATTGTTCTTGCTCTGTATCTGATACGCACTCAGTATGAGGCATAATATCTGATGCATGCAAAAAGGCAGCTTTATCAAGACCAATATCTACAAAAGCGGCTTGCATACCAGGCAAAATACGAATTATCTTACCTTTATAAATATTTCCAACAATACCGCGTCTAGACTCACGATCAACATGGATTTCTTGCAATACACCATCTTCGATATAAGCAACTCGAGTTTCAGATGGCGTTACATTCATTAATAATTCAACAGACATAGATTTCCTTTTAATTGATAGCAAAGCTTCGTCTTATTAGTCGTAAAAATAAATAGATACCAATCCATAATAGACTATCTATACAGCTTGATATAAAAATCAATGGCGATATTGTTATAGTATGATAAATACAGACTTGAAATAAAAATACCAGTAAATTATAACATATCGATATCCCAAAGATGATAAACGACTGTTGCCATAACGCTAAATTACGTATCAATTGGAATTTAAAAACAAATAAATAAGCAATAAATGAATAAATAAAGGCATGGATTCCTAAAATAGAACCAGTACATAGATCCATTATAGTTCCAAAAACAAATGCAGTACCAATCCCAACTCGATGAGGAAGCGCTATCAACCAATAAGCAAAAATTAAGATCAGTATATGTGGTTTAAATATACTATATGATGGAGACCACGGAATGATTTGTAAACATAAGCCTATTAATAGCGTTATCCAAATAATTATTATTCGATTACGACCCCTCATGTTTTACTCCTTGATTTCCCCACAATAACAATAAATAACGTAAACGCTTCAAATCCGCTGTTGGTGTTGCTGAAATAATTGGGGTTGAATCTGTAATATCAAGTTTTACTGAACTAACTACGGCTACCGGATATCCTTCTGGAAAACGGCCATCAAGCCCTGAAGTAACTAAAACATCGCCGACTTTTACATCAACGTTATTAGGCATAAATTCTAATGTTAAGTCATTACTACACCCGTTTCCCACAGCAATCATACCAATGTCGTTTCTTAATACTTGTACGGGTATCGCATGTTGATAATCGCACAATAAAATTGCACGACTAGTAGATTGGGCTGTTTCATAAATTTGCCCTACAATCCCTTTTTCATCAACAACAGGTTGCCCAACATAAACACCATCTTGTTTACCTTTATTTACAACAAATTGATAGATATAAGGATCAGTGTCTATAAGCAATACTTGTGCAGCCATCTTTTGTTCATCATGCCTTAAAGGTGAACCTAACAATTCGCGAAGTCTATCATTTTCATGTTTTAGATGCTCAAGTAACAATAGATCGTTTTTTTGTTGTAATAAATCTGCATGCAAATTTGCATTTTCATTTATTAATGTTTCTCGTGTTTTGGACATCTCGTAGAGAGAATCAAACGACGACTTTGGTGCATTTGAAACATAATATAGAGGAGAAATAAGGGTATCTAAATAATAACGAATTTCTTTAAATGGACGATAATTGATATCTAATACAATTAGAACCAAGGCTAACGCCAGAGAAGTAAATAATTGTACACTAAGAGGGGAGCGTTTAGAAAAAAGTAATTTCATTGCCGGTACTTACCTGTTTAAAGCTCAAGATCTAATTATTTCAAAATATGACTCCGCCGACACGATTGTCGGCGGGGAAAATATGATATGCATGCTTACTTATTGTTTTATAAAAATAAAACTAATCAACAATAACTTATTAATTACTCTTCACTAAATAGATCACCACCATGCATATCAACCATATCTAGCGCCTTGCCGCCACCTCTGGCAACGCACGTTAATGGATCTTCAGCTACTACTACATGAATACCTGTTTCAGCCGATAATAACTTATCAATATTACGTAATAGAGCACCACCACCGGTTAAAACCATACCATGTTCTGAAATATCAGAAGCAAGCTCAGGAGGGCACTGCTCTAATGCAACTTTTACCGCACTAACAATACCGCTTAATGGTTCTTGTAATGCTTCTAAAATTTCATTAGAGTTTAAAGTAAAGCTACGCGGCACACCTTCAGCAAGATTGCGCCCACGCACTTCAATTTCGAGAACTTCATCACCAGGATAAGCACTACCAATAAAATGTTTGATTTTTTCGGCTGTTGCCTCGCCAATTAAAGCGCCATAATTGCGACGAACGTAGTTAATAATCGCTTCATCAAATCGGTCACCACCAATACGAGCAGATGCAGAATAAACAACACCATTTAGCGAAATGACAGCTACTTCGGTAGTTCCACCACCAATATCAACAACCATTGAACCAGTAGGCGCAGATACAGGTAAATCAGCACCAATAGCTGCTGCCATTGGTTCTTCAATTAAATACACTTCACGAGCACCTGCGCCTAAGGCTGACTCTCGGATAGCTCGACGTTCAACTTGTGTAGCACCTACAGGAACACAAACAAGTACGCGAGGACTTGGTCTTAAAAAACTATGGCTATGAACTTGACGGATAAAGTGCTGCAACATTTCTTCAGTAACAGAAAAATCAGCAATAACGCCATCTTTCATCGGTCTAATGGCTGCTATATTACCTGGTGTTCGCCCTAACATTAGTTTCGCAGCATGCCCAACAGCAGCAACACTTTTTCGAGTACCTGTGCGATGATCTTGGCGAATCGCTACAACAGAAGGTTCGTTTAATACTATACCTTGCCCTTTTACATAAATAAGTGTATTCGCTGTACCTAAATCGATTGATAAATCATTTGAAAACAAGCCACGAACTTTTTTGAACATAATAAAAACTCTTCCTAGAATTAATCTTGTTTAAGTATATTTCAGTATTAAAAACCACCATGGAATCAAAAAATAAATATTTCAAATTTATCAAGGCTAAATGGAGTATTATTTAATCCTTTCAAACCATAGCAAATCTCAATAGTAATTAACGGTCGATATTGTATCGCAATTATAAAATAATACCTAGAAAATAGTATAACAAGTGATTGTAAAGGAGATATATAATGACAAAATCTGTTTTACAGTGTATTCTTCCGCGTTAATGTTGAGTTACAACTTTATTACCGACTAAAAAACAGCTTTAGTCGATAATAAGGATGCATTTAAATAATTGTTACTTATATCAAATAAACACGGTGTAATTCATGGATATACGCAAAATTAAAAAGTTAATTGAATTAGTTGAAGAGTCAGGTATTTCAGAGCTTGAAATTTCTGAAGGTGAGGAATCAGTTCGAATTAGTCGAGCTGCTCCTACTACAAACTATTCTGCGCCAGTACAAAATATTCAAATTCCTCAACCAGCTCCTGTTGTAGTTGCTCCAACCGTTCAAACAGAAGTTGTAACTGATAATGTGGTAACTGATGATACAACAATTAAATCCCCAATGGTTGGAACTTTTTATCGTACACCGAGCCCAGAATCAAAAGCTTTTGTTGAAATTGGCCAAACAGTAAATGTTGGCGATGTGCTTTGCATCGTTGAAGCGATGAAAATGATGAACCAAATTGAGTCAGAAAAAGCTGGTACAATAAAAGCCATATTGGTTGAAAATGGTCAACCAGTTGAATTTGATCAGCCACTATTCATTATTGAATAATCTGAATTTATTATTGACAATACGATTAAGAGATTGAATATGCTTGATAAAATTCTTATTGCGAATCGTGGAGAAATAGCTCTACGTATCTTACGAGCATGTAAAGAACTTGGAATAAAAACTGTCGCTGTTCATTCTACGGCAGATAAAGATTTAAAACATGTATTACTTGCAGACGAAACCGTCTGTATTGGCTCAGCAGCTTCGGTAAAAAGTTACCTTAACGTTCCTGCATTAATTTCAGCTGCGGAAGTAACCGGAGCAGCTGCAATTCATCCTGGTTATGGTTTCTTATCTGAAAATGCAGATTTTGCTGAACAAGTTGAGCGATCTGGATTTATTTTTGTTGGTCCTAAACCAGATACTATTCGCCTTATGGGTGATAAAGTATCAGCAATTCACGCCATGAAAAAAGCAGGTGTTCCTTGTGTACCTGGTTCAGATGGTCCTCTAAGTAGCGATATTGAAATTAATAAACAAATTGCCAAGCAAATTGGCTATCCTGTTATCATTAAAGCTTCTGGCGGCGGTGGCGGTCGTGGTATGCGTATTGTTCGTGAAGAAAAAGATCTTGAACAATCAATTAAAATGACTAAGTTAGAAGCCAAAACTGCTTTCAACAATGATATGGTTTACATGGAAAAATTCCTTGAAAATCCACGTCATATTGAAATTCAGGTACTTTCTGATGGTCAAGGAAATGCTGTGTATTTGGGTGAACGAGACTGCTCAATGCAAAGACGACATCAGAAAGTTGTTGAAGAGGCACCAGCTATTGGTATTACGCCAAAAATGCGCAAATTCATCGGTGAACGTTGCGTTAATGCATGTATCGAGATTGGCTACCGAGGAGCTGGCACATTCGAATTTTTATTTGAAAATGGCGAGTTTTATTTCATTGAAATGAATACCCGTATTCAAGTAGAACATCCTGTTACTGAAATGATAACCGGTGTTGATCTAATTAGGGAACAAATTTTAATTGCAGCTGGCAAACCACTTTCAATTAAACAAAGTGATATTGAAATTAAAGGTCATGCGATTGAATGTAGAATTAATGCTGAAGATCCCAAATCGTTTATGCCATCACCAGGGAAAATCACTCGCTTCCATGCACCAGGTGGCTTCGGCATTCGTTGGGAATCGCATATTTATGCTGGTTATAGTGTCCCACCTTACTATGACTCAATGATTGGTAAATTAATTGCTTATGGTGAAACTCGTGAGGTTGCTATAGCACGTATGAAAAATGCGTTAGCCGAACTGGTTATTGATGGGATCAAAACCAATATTGATCTTCATATTGATATTATGAACGATAAGGGCTTCCAAAAAGGTGGCACAAATATCCATTATTTAGAAAAGAAATTAGGTATTTATGAATAACAAAATAATCCCTATTTATTAGGGATTATTGCTTTATAGTATCAATAAGGTATGGGTAGAAACAAATGAAAAAATGGAAACGAAGTGCTGAAGAAATTTTAACTATGGGACCAGTGGTTCCGGTTATCGTTATTGAACGAATTGGGGATGCTGTACCTCTAGCTAAAGCTCTTATTGCTGGTGGAGTGAAGGTACTAGAAGTAACGTTAAGAACAGCTTGTGCGATTGAAGCAATTAAGAAAATCATCAAAGAGGTTCCTGAAGCAATTGTAGGAGCAGGAACAGTAACTAGTGTTGAACAACTAAAACAGGTTACTGAAGCTGGTGTAGAGTTTGTTATTACACCAGGAATTACCGATGCTATTTTAGAAGCTGCAGTTGCAGGCCCTATTCCTGTTATTCCTGGTATTGCAACTATTTCTGAATTATTAAAAGCCCAAGAATATGGTTTAACGGCATTAAAATTCTTCCCAGCTGAAATCAATGGCGGAGTTGCTGCATTAAAGGCATTTTCTGGCCCTTGCGGATACATGAAGTTTTGCCCTACAGGCGGTGTGAATCCTAAAAACTACCGCGATTATTTGGCACTTAATAATGTACTATGTGTTGGTGGAACTTGGTTTATTCCAACGGATGCCATAGCAAAAGGTGATTTTACTAAAATCACTGAGATGGCTAAGGAAGCTGTTGCTGGTGCACAGTAGTTAATTATTATTCCGCCGATACAATATCGGCGGTTAATTATTATTTCCTAGCTTTAATTAACTTCTCAATCCTAGTCCACTATCAATCAGTCGCCATGCAATTACATAAAGTACAGTTACAAATAAAATAAGCATTGAAAATGTGATCCATAATGGCACATCTGACACTCCCAAAAATCCATAACGAAAACCATTAATCATATAAACAATGGGATTAATTTTCGATACCCATTGCCAAAATGTTGGTAACATAGTAATTGAGTAAAAAACACCACCAAGATAAGTTAATGGTGTTAACACAAATGTTGGAATAATACTTATATCATCAAACGTTTTGGCAAATACTGCATTAAGTAGACCAGCTAATGAAAATAAAATCGAGGTCAATAGCAATGTAAAAATAATAAACAACCAAGAATGTACATCGAAGCGAACAAAGAATAGCGATACAATAGTAACCAAAATACCCGTTAAAATACCGCGCATCACACCACCACCGACATATCCTAGAATAAGAATATTTGTTGATACTGGCGCCACCAATATTTCTTCAATGTTACGTTGAAATTTAGCACTAAAAAAGGATGAACAAACATTGGTATAGGAATTAGTAATTACTGACATCATTATTAAGCCTGGAACAATAAATTCCATATAGCTAAAACCGCCCATATCGCCAACACGAGAGCCAATTAAATTACCAAAGATAATAAAATAAAGCGACATGGTAATAACAGGTGGAATTAAGGTTTGAATCCAAATTCTTAAAAATCGGGTTACTTCTTTACGCCAAATACTTTTTAAGGCAATCCAATATAAATTATTCATTAATGCCACCTTTTTGTTTAGTATCACTATGCAACAGCTCAACAAATAACTCTTCTAATCGATTCGCTTTATTTCGTACGCTGATAACTTTAATATTTTGTTTATTTAATTGTTCAAATAATTGATTTAATCCATTTTGTTTATCTACTTTCACTTCCAACATCCCAGGCTCAACATCGAAATAATTATAGCCATTTAACTCAATCGGCTTAGGCGTCGCCACATAATCAATAACAATTGTTTCAGATTGGCTTTTCGCCAATAGCTCACGCATTGATGAGTTTGCTATCAATTTGCCGCTCTGAATAATACCAATATTTCTACAGAGCATTTCTGCCTCTTCTAAATAATGTGTGGTTAAAATAATTGTGATACCTTGACGATTGATTTCACGTAAAAAATCCCACATAGAACGGCGTAATTCAATATCAACGCCTGCAGTCGGCTCATCAAGAATTAATAATTTAGGTTCATGCACGAGAGCTCTGGCTATCATTAATCGCCTTTTCATTCCACCTGATAGCATGTTAGCTCGACTATGACGTTTATCCCACAAATCTAAAACTCGCAAATATTTTTCGGCTCGCTCTAATGCGATTTTTCGGGGCAATCCATAATAACCACCTTGATTAGTGACTATTTGTAACACTTCTTCAAATTGGTTAAAATTGAATTCTTGCGGTACAATCCCTAATTGTCTTTTAGCATTTACAATATCGGTATCTAAGTCGTAACCAAAGATTTTTACTTGCCCGCAAGTTTTAGTCACTAATGAACTAATAATACCTATTGTTGTTGATTTACCAGCGCCATTTGGTCCCAGCAAAGCATAAAAATCGCCTGCTTGTACAGTTAAATCGATACCTTTTAATGCTTCTACACCGTTTTTATAGATTTTCTTGAGTGAGATTAACTCAAGTGCAGGAATTGATAGCATGAATATATCCTAAGTGAATCAATTGTTATTTTAATAATATGATATCATGTTTAATGAATCGACAATATAATCAATCATTGTAAAGAGCTTTTTAGTTTTATTTATATCAATATAAATAAATTATAATTTCTAAAATAAAACACATATTATTAATTAAATACTAATAACGTATCTTTAATTATCATTCTGCGTCTAAGTTATTGCTTAAGGAATAAGTATCATGTTTAAGATTGGATTAGTTTCAGTGTCAGATAGAGCATCAAGTGGCATTTATCAAGATGAAGGCATACCATCATTAATATCATGGTTGCAAACAGCACTGAAAACACCATTTACAACCGAAAACCATATTATTCCAGATGAACAAGTTGTTATTGAACAAACATTATGTGAACTTGTTGATAGTCAACATTGCCATTTAATTTTAACTACTGGTGGCACAGGCCCTGCGACTAGAGACGTAACGCCTGATGCAACATTAGCAATCGCTGATCGTGTAATGCCCGGTTATGGTGAGCAGATGCGTCAGATCAGTTTACATTTTGTACCAACTGCTATTTTATCTAGGCAAGTTGGTGTTATTCGCAAAAAATGTCTAATCATCAACCTACCTGGAAGGCCAAAATCAATTAAAGAAACACTTGAGGGTGTTAAAGATGATCAAGGTAATGTTATTGTGAGTGGCATATTTGCTAGTATCCCTTATTGTATACAACTACTAGAAGGACCTTATATTGAAACCTATGACCAAATAGTGAAATCTTATAGACCTAAGGATGCAATTAAATCAACGCTTTAATTTTATGCATATTTAACGCATAATTATGTATATAATAATTGCTACTGATACATTAAAATTGGTAGTAGTTGTTTTGGTTTAAATATCAGTTAGACTTTATTATCAGTCTTATAACTACATTTATTAGTAGTAAAGAGTAACAAATTAGAAGCCAAGGAACATTATGAAACAAGCTAATCTCACAAAAACATTTAAAGAGATGCTTCGTCAAGAGAAGTTTAGTTCACAAGTAGAAATCGTACAAGCATTACAAGAACAAGGATTTGATAACATTAATCAATCAAAAGTTTCACGTATGCTAACCAAATTTGGTGCGGTAAGAACCAGAAATGCAAAATCCGAAATGGTCTATTGTTTACCTGCAGAAATAAGCGTACCAACAACTAGTAGCCCATTAAAAAATTTAGTGATTGATATTGATTTCAATAGCTCAATGGTGGTGATACGTACTAGCCCAGGCGCAGCTCAACTCATTGCTCGATTACTAGACTCAATTGGTAAATCGGAAGGTATTTTAGGTTCAATTGCTGGTGATGATACAATCTTTAGTACACCAACTAAAGATTGTACTGTAAAAGAATTATATCAAACCATTATTGAATTGTTTGAACGAGAGCTATAGATCTTTCCATTTTGCCATATTACAACTAAATAATTTTTAACTTTTAACCTATTGACACAATTAATAAAATCGTTAATCCTATATAGTGCTGATTTCGTAACAGAAGTTGCAAAACGAAGAGGCGCATTACTCAGGTAAGTCATTTTAGGGACTGGAACCACTAATAAATGATCGAGGGGACGTAATGCCGAGGTTTGATTACCCATCCAGAAGTAATTAAATCGACTGCAAGGGCTGAATCCCTTGGGTTGTCACCTTAACAGGTGGAGCGCTTCATGGTTTGTACTTTTTAATTGTAAATAGAACATGCCCGCTCTAACTCTGTTAAAAATAAAAATTTTTAATATGAGGAATCCATGGAAACATCATTTGTAATAGCTAAATTTGGTGGTACTAGTGTTGCCGATTATCCAGCAATGGTTAATAGTGCCAATATTGTAATAGCTAACCCTAACGTAAAGGTTGTTGTATTATCAGCCTCCGCTGGCGTAACAAATTTGTTAGTTGCATTAGCAGAAGGACGTGACGCTGAAGTAAGATCTCAACATATTGCGAAAATTCAATCTATCCAATACAACATTCTAGAACAATTACCTGAAAATCCAAAACTACGTGCTGAAATAGACCAAATCATTGCCAATATAGCCTCATTGTCAGAAGCGGCAAGCTTAGCAACATCACCTGCGTTAACCGATGAGCTTGTTAGCCACGGTGAAATTATGTCTTCAAAACTGTTTGTCGAAATATTAAAAGAAAAACAGAAAAAAGCCATGTGGTTTGACGTACGAAAAGTTATGCGCACCAATAATAACTTTGGTAAAGCAACACCTAAAATTGAAGATATTAAACAGCTTTGTTGTGCCCATTTAAAGTCACTAGACAATAGTTGTGTCATTGTAACACAAGGGTTTATTGGCAGTGAAAGTTCTGGAAAAACCACTACTTTAGGACGAGGTGGAAGTGACTATACAGCAGCTTTACTAGGTGAAGCATTGGGTGCAACTCAAATTGATATTTGGACTGATGTTGCTGGAATTTATACTAACGACCCTCGCATTACTCCAGCAGCTAAACGCATTGATGAAATATCTTTTGCGGAGGCGACCGAAATGGCAACGTTTGGAGCAAAAGTACTACACCCAGCAACCCTAGTCCCAGCTGTACGTAGCAATATACCAGTCTTTGTTGGTTCAAGTAAAGCACCACAAGATGGAGGAACTATTGTTTATAGCACTAATAGCATCACATCTAAATTACCTGTTTTCAGAGCATTGGCGTTACGTCGTAAACAAACCTTACTAACACTAACCAGTTTAAATATGCTACATGCACAAGGCTTTCTTGCAAATGTGTTTACGATATTAGCTAAGCATAACATTTCGGTTGATTTAGTAACTACATCAGAAGTAAGTATTGCACTCACTATCGACACTACAGGTACCAATACCAACGGAAACAGTTTATTAACAAAAGAATTATTTGATGAATTATCAACCGTTTGTCATGTCGATATTGAGGAAGATTTAGCTCTCATTGCTATTATTGGTAATAACCTAACCTCAACCAGAGGTATTGCAAAAGAAGTGTTTGGTGTATTAGATGAATTTATTATTAGGCTTTGCTGTTATGGGGCAAGTACTCACAATCTTTGTTTATTAGCAAAAAGCAATGATGCCGAGTCAATTATTAAAATTCTACATAAAACAATTTTCGAACAATAATATATAAAGGGAGATTAAACCTCCCTTTTAATTACGTTTAGTTATCTTCCTATATTCATCAAGTATATGTCCATAGTTGGAAACATGGTCAAATACTTTAATTTTAATTAAAAAAATCATAAGATAACAAATTACCAACAGCATTTACCTACCAAATCCTTATTCATTGATTATTAAAAAATTTACCGTCATTTATTATTTTTAATCAATTGATTAAAACTATTACATTGAGCATCAACATCTGTTAGATTTTTTAATTAATTTGAGTAAACTAAAATTAATTTCAATAAAAGAAGGAAATTATCATGGCTATTATAAGTTGGGTTATTCTAGGATTAATTGCCGGCTGGATTGCAAAGTTTTTTATGCCACTAGGACGTGTAGGGGTTTTTAAAACTATTTTATTAGGCATAGCAGGAGCCTTAGTGGGTGGGTATATTAGCACCTTCTTTGGTTGGGGTAGTGTAACTGGATTTAATTTCCCTAGTTTGTTAATTTCAGTACTTGGGTCGATTATACTCATTTATATCTATCGCCATTTAAAACAATAAGTTATTTTAATTTAAATTGGCGGGTAAACCGCCAATTTAAATTAGATTAAGGTTTATAGTACATCATATTTCTCATCGTCAGTCTTAAAAACATCTATACGAACTCAACAAATTTAATTCAGTTATATTGGTATATACATTTTCTCAATTTTGCTTGCAAAGTTCTCAATAAGTAATTTCGTCATATCCAGAATTTTGTTATATTATCTAGCAAAATCCATCAATTTTACCCTGTAAATTATAATGTTAAAAATATTCAATACATTAACACGCGAAAAAGAAATATTTCAACCAATTACCCCTAATAAAGTTGGACTCTATGTTTGTGGAGTGACAATTTACGATCTTTGTCATATTGGTCACGGACGTACTTTCGTTGCTTTCGATGTTGTCGCACGTTATTTACGTTTTTTAGGTTACGATTTAACTTATGTTCGTAATATTACTGATGTTGATGACAAAATCATTAGACGTGCGTTCGAAAATGGTGAAACCTGTGATCAACTTACAGATAGAATGCTACAAGAAATGTATGCCGATTTTGATGCACTAAATATTCGTCGGCCTGATATAGAGCCTCGTGCAACTCATCATATGCCACAAATTATTAAATTAGTTGAAGAGCTTCTCGAAAAAAAACATGCATATATTGCCAATAATGGTGATGTCATGTTTTCGGTAGACAGCGATCCGAATTACGGTATTTTATCTCGCCAAAATTTAGAACAATTACAAGCTGGTGCTCGAGTTGAAGTTGTTGATGTTAAACAAAATCCAATGGATTTTGTATTATGGAAAATGTCAAAACCTAACGAACCAAGTTGGGATTCACCATGGGGTAAAGGTCGCCCTGGTTGGCACATTGAATGTTCAGCAATGAACAGCTATCAATTAGGCAATCACTTTGATATTCACGGTGGTGGTTCAGATTTAATGTTTCCGCATCATGAAAACGAAATTGCCCAATCAACTTGTGCGCATAACGGTCAATATGTAAATTACTGGATGCACTCTGGTATGGTAATGATCGACCAAGAAAAAATGTCAAAATCACTCAATAATTTTTTCACTATTCGCGATGTATTAAAGCATTATGATGCTGAAACAGTACGTTATTTTTTACTATCCGGTCATTATCGTAGTCAGTTAAATTATAGTGAAGATAATTTAAAACAAGCAAGAATGGCACTTGAGCGACTATATACAGCCTTGCGTGATACTGATGCGAATCATCCACATACGACACCTGACAGTAATTATTATCGCCAGTTTTGTAACGCAATGGATGATGACTTTAATACACCAGAAGCTTATTCAACGCTTTTTGATCTGGCTCGTGAAATAAACAAAGCCAAAGCCGATAATAATATGCAGCTCGCTAATGAATTAGCAGCTGAGTTACGTTATTTATCAGCAGTACTTGGATTATTAGAGCAAGATCCTGTTAAATTTTTACAAGGTAATAAGCAAGATGATGTTGATGTGGCATTAGTCGAAGCATTAATAAAACAACGTAACGAAGCAAGAGCAAGCAAAAATTGGTCTCAGGCCGATGAAGCTCGTGACAAACTAAATGCAATGAATATTGTTCTTGAAGATAGTGCAAACGGCACAACATGGCGCAAAAAAACTAATGGCTAACATACTTAGAATTAATTTTTTGATTAATAGATAAGGTACTATATTAAACAGTATCAACCTTAAAATAGCACCCACAAATCTGTGGGTGTTTCTATTTGACATCAATGTAAAATTTTATTAATCGAAGTTAAAATGCCACGCAAAATATTTAGTTCCTGTTGTTCAATACGTGCACGTGTAAATAATCGACGCAAACGCCCCATAATTTGTCCTGGATGATTGGCATTAATAAAGCCTGTCTGTAATAAAGTTTGTTCTAAATGCTGGTAAAAGCGCTCTATATCAGCATCTATAGGAAACTCAGTTTCAGCCATATTCTCATTTTCCCACCCTGATTGCTTATCTTCAAGATTGAGCATTGACATGCGAATTTCATAACACAAAACCTGTACCGACATAGCAAGATTTAAAGAACTATAACTAGGGTTAGCTGGAATTCCAACATGATAATGGCACTTTTGCAATTCTTCATTAGTTAAACCAACACGCTCACGCCCAAATACCAAAGCGACTTGAGTATGGAGATTTGAGGCTTCTTGAATAATCTTATCGCCACACTTTTTGGGAGTTAAATATGGCCACTGTAAACTACGAGAACGCGCACTAGTACCAATCACTAAAGTACAATCGGCAATGGCTTGTTCAAGTGAAGAAAAGATTTGTGCATTTTTTATAATATCACTGGCACCTGCAGCTAACGAAATCGATTGAGAATCAGGCTTGATGACCGGATTAACTAAACAAAGGTTAGTTAATCCCATGGTTTTCATTGCTCTCGCAGCAGAGCCCATATTGCCTGTATGAGATGTTTCAACCAAAACAATCTTCACATTATCTAAATAACTCACATTGTCCTCATTATTGAAAATTACCTATAACATAGGATAAACTAAATAATTATTAATACAGTATATATTAAATTCATGGTAAAATCAGTGTCAGCCCCTCCACCATGTTATGCAATATTCAGTCAATGGAATTTATTTCAAAATTAAATTAATAAAAATTAGGCAAAACAAAGATCTTATTGACGAGACTAAAATAATTTGCCAATGTAATAACAACATTAAGATTAACTTTGTTGATAAAAAATGAGGAGGTCAATTATGACTTTAAGTATTACCAGTAAACAAATGGAAGTTACCCCTGCTATTCGTAGCTATCTAGAAGATAAATTTTCGAAGTTAGATAAATGGAGAGCACTGTTAATCAACCCTCATTTTATTTTATCGAAAGAACCAGATGGATTTATTGTTGATGCAACAATTGCCACCAAAGGAACTTCATTAGTTGCCTCTGCCAAACATATTGATATGTATGCTGCAATAAATGACCTTATTGATAAGCTTGAAAAACAACTTAATAAACTACAACACAAGAATGAATCTCGGCGTGCGGTTAACAGCATAAAAGACGCAGTATTAGAAGAAGAAATTTAATTTGTTAATTTTCTTGATTGAATAAAAAGGCACTTTGATGGTGCCTTTATTTTTTTGCTTGTTATAATACAAACTATCTTTTTTAAATAACTAATAAAAAATGGCTACAAATCCTTTATTATCTTTGCGAGATAAAATTAATAAATTAGATAAAACATTGTTAGAGCTTATTGCCCAGAGGCGCCAACTTTCAACACAAGTAATTCATACGAAAATTGAAGCAAACATTCCTGTGCGCGACATTGATCGTGAGCGTTCACTTATCAGAGCCTTAATCAATGAAGGCAAAGACTATCATCTTGATGATATTTTCATTAAACGCTTATATCAATTAATTATTGAAGATTCTGTACTATTACAACAAAAAATCTTGCAAGAAAAGCTTAATCTCAGCACAATCATCACAGCCAAAGTTGCCTTTTTAGGCCCCAAAGGATCTTATTCGCATTCTGCTGCCCGCCGTTATGCTAGCGCTCACTTAGATGAAATGATTGAATTAAGCTGTTCAACCTTTAAAGAGATTTTTGAACAAGTCGAAAATGGTGCTGTAGATTATGGAATCTTACCAATAGAAAATTCAAGTTCCGGCTCAATTAATGAAGTTTATGATTTATTGCAAAAAACTAACCTGCATATTATTGGTGAGCTCTCTTTACCTATTGATCATTGTATTCTTGCTATACAAAATTCCCAGCTAGAGCAAATCGATACTATTTATAGCCATCCACAACCATTCCAGCAATGTAGTAACTTCTTAGAGAACTATCCTCATTGGAAAATCATATACTGCGATAGTACTTCATCAGCAATGGAAACTGTAGCTAAATTGAATCAACCTAATGTTGCAGCTATGGGTAATAAAGATGGTGGTGAATTATATGGGCTACAAGTCCTTGAACATAATTTTGCCAATCAAAAAGAAAACATTACTCGTTTTATTGTGTTAGCTCGTCAGCCAATAGAAGTATCTGATCAAATCCCTGCTAAAACCACAATTCTCATGAAAACAGGTCAGCAAGCAGGTGCTTTAGTTGATGCGCTATCGGTATTACGTAACCATAACATTGTTATGACTAAACTTGAATCACGCCCAATTCATGGTACGCCTTGGGAAGAGATGTTTTATATCGATTTGCAAGGTAACATTCATTCTTATGAAATGCAAACAGCTCTCAAAGAATTGGCATCAATGACTTTATATACTAAGGTACTAGGTTGCTATCCTAGTGATTCTATTGTTGCTGCAATGTAATGGCTATGACAATACAATACTTTCCGCAAGCTGTCCTGACGTGGTATGAACAATATGGCAGAAAATCGCTACCATGGCAGGTCGAAAAAAGCTCTTATCATGTTTGGTTGTCTGAAGTGATGCTACAGCAAACCCAAGTTGCAACGGTTATTCCTTACTTTAATCGTTTTATTGAGCACTTCCCACAAATAACAGATTTAGCAAAAGCGCCAATTGATGATGTATTGCATCTTTGGACAGGACTTGGTTATTATGCAAGAGCACGTAATTTACATAAAGCAGCACAATTAATTGTGGATAAATTTAATGGCATGTTCCCTACAAAGTTCGATGATGTCGTCGCACTTCCAGGCATAGGACGCTCAACAGCTGGTGCAATTTTATCTCTTGCACAAAATCAACATTATCCAATTTTAGATGGCAACGTAAAACGTGTTTTAACCCGATATTTTGCTGTTGAAGGTTGGCCTGGTATTAAAACTGTCGAAAATAAACTTTGGCAATTAAGTGAACAAGTCACACCAAAACATAAGGTAGCAAAATTTAATCAAGCTATGATGGATATTGGGGCTATGGTTTGCACACGCACTAAACCTAAATGCTCCTTATGCCCATTGCAAACCCATTGTCTAGCATATAAAACCGAAAGCTGGCAACTCTATCCTACAAAAAAAACTAAAAATGCCATTCCCCAAAAGACAGCCTATTTTTTAATGCTAGAATACGATCATACAATTTGGCTTGAAAAAAGGCCTCCGTCTGGTATTTGGGGAGGATTATATTGTTTTCCTCAATTTTCAAGTAAACAAGCAATAACTGACTGGTTAAAAAAACAAGGTATCGAAACAACAGCACCAAAGCAACTTGTTGCATTTCGCCACACATTTAGTCATTTTCACTTAGATATTTTTCCTATTTATTGTGTCATTACCAAGTATACAAAATGTTTTAATGAACATAGTGGCTATTGGTATAAACTAAAATCTAACAACGCAAAAATAGGTCTTGCTACCCCTGTTTATAACTTATTAAAACAAACAGTTTAATCACGATTTATTATCAATATTGGTGCACTTTTTAGTGCATCATTATTATTCTTGTTTAACTATAATTTGCTAAGCGCATTAGATCATGCGGCTTTAGTTCAGTTTACTTATTTTATGGTTGGATTGTTATTTCTGGAATAGATTCTTAATCTATTAAGTATCATAATTGATTTTTATACTGAAACACATACTTACCTGAAAGTTTTTGACAGACACAATAATAACTAGATATAAGTTTAAATTAAATATGCATAGCATATTTAATCAGTTGCTTTTTTAATAGCTGACTATTATCAATAACATTCATACCAATTGTTCTTAACGTCTTTTTCAACAAATTATCACCATTAAACATATCTTGAATAGTTTGCATGGCCGTGAGCATAACTAACGCATCTTTGCGACGATTAAACTCAAATGATTTTAAATTTTTTACAAGCCCAATATCTTTATTAGTTTCGATTAATTGTTTAATGGTTGAAACTAATAAAGCAGAATCTTGAAAACCTAAATTTACCCCTTGTCCTGCTAAAGGGTGAATAGTATGAGCAGCATCGCCAATAAGTACTAACCGATGCTTAATAAATTGTTTAGCAAATCGCGCTTTTAATGGGAATACCATTCTAGGGTTAATTAACTGGCATTTACCAACTTTATCACCAGTCAACCGAAATAATTCGTTCGAAAATTCTGATTCAGAAAGTGAAGTTAAAGTAGACGCATTATCTGGTTTTGTCGACCAAACTAAACAACTTTTATTTACATTCCAAAGAGGAAGAAAAGCAATAATTCCATTGGGATAAAACACTTGCCTAGCACAGGATTGATGAGGATATTCAGTTTGAACAGTTGTAATCACAGCATGATGAAGATAATCACGCTCAAGAACAGAAATATTTTCACTCCTACGCACCCAAGAATGAGCACCATCAGCCCCTATCATTAATTTAGCTTGTAAAACAGCTTTATTTGCAAGTGTCAAAAAGACAAAATCATCATTAAATGTACAATCAACTGCTTCATGGCTATAAATTTTAATATTCGAACAGTTTAAGGCAAACTGGTAAAGATAATGAGAAATGACATTATTTTCAATTATGTATCCAAGATTAGAATAACCGTAATCTTTGGCTTGGGCAGACAAATGAGCTTGACCATTTTTTTCCCATACACCTATCTCAGTAAATTCCTGTACACGCTTGCTATTGCATAAATCATCCCATATACCAATTTTTGAAAAGTAGCGCTGGCTAGCGCCATTAATAGCAGAAGCTCTAATACTTATTTCAGCATGAGGCAAGAATTCATGCTGACAAAGTTTAGTATCTATAATCGCAATGTTTAAATCACATTGGCTAAGTGCACAAGCAGTGGCTAAACCAACTAATCCACCACCAACAATTACTACGTCAAATTGTAAATTCATACTAAATAAATGCAACTATTTATTATCATCTAACTTATTATCACTTTTTGATTCAACTTCGTCATCATTCATCGCTTTTTTAAAGCCTTTCAACGCTAAACCAAGATCCGAACCTAAATTACGTAACTTCTTAGTGCCAAATAATAAAATCACCACGGCAAGAAACACTAAAAGATGTGGAATGCTAAAAGACATAATCAAATCCTCTCAATAAATACAACGCTCTGTTAGGATAAGCTTTAAAACAGATTATATAGGAAACTGATTATACTCTTTTTGTGAAGGGATTTCATGAATAGTTCAAAAATAAAAAAAGACCTGTATAAAACTATACAGGCCAACATGAAATATAAGGAATATAAGGAAAGAAAACAATGAAAAATCCTTACCCTGCTTATTATCCATTTTTTTTCGCTTTCGTCAACGTTTTTATTTATTTTTTCAATTTAAATTATTTCTACATAAAAAATATAAATCAAATAAAATCATAATAATATAAAAAAGCCACCATTAAGATACCTTTGATAAATATCAAATAAACAATAAAAAAACTTTAATTAACACAGCAATAAATATTTTCACACAAAAATACGCATTCTCGAGCAGAAAAAACAATAAATAACTTTTTTTCCCAAAAAAATCAATAGTCATAAAAAAAATGAAAAAACAAGATAAAAAAACAAGATATAAAATAAAAAAACAAATTAGCATAGGAATAAAGCAAAACTAATAGATTTTCAATGTTATTAACGTATACAAAAACACAAAAAAATACATTATAATTAATAAACTTATGCAAGAAATAATGGTTCAAAGATGAATACAATTAAAAATAATAATATTAAAACTTTTAAAGATAGACTATATAGCTCAATGCAAGGGTTATCTGTATCAGCCTTCGCTAAAAAATGTGATATGTCAGAAACAGTAATCCGAGATTATTTATCAGGTAAAACATATCCATCACTTACACGTTTAGAAGTCATTGCTGAAAAATGTAATGTTTCCTTTAATTGGCTTGCCACTGGACATAAATTAGAAGTATTAGATCCTAAAGACAGTGAAGAAGTCTATAACGAAAATATTTATCGTATCCCTGTATATAAAAAACAGTTACCAACAAAAGAAGAAGCACAAAAAGAGCGTTTTGTTAGAGAAACGCCTCCAGTAATGAATTATCCTATTGTTGAAGGTTGGGTTAAGCATCGAGGTTTGGATGCTAAAAAATTAATTATATACTGGGCTAAAGGCGATTTAATGTCGCCAGAAATCAAAAATAATAACGGATTAATTCTTAATACAGAAATAAATGAGATTATTGATGGTGCAATCTATTTAATTGAATATGAAGATATTACCTTTTTGAGAAAGATTCGTTTAACTCTCAATGGATGGTTGTTAATCTGCAATAATAGCCAATATCCGACTATTGAAGTACCTAAAGTAGACTTTCATAAATATCATATTGTTGGACGCGTTGTACTTATTATAAAAGATATATTTTAAGACCATTAGTATAGTAGCTATATATTGACGTTCAAGATATAATCATAATATGAGGAAATATAAAACATCATATTTCCTCATCAGCTTTTTAATATTTATAATATTATAAATCGCAGATATATCTAAAATTTCATGTAACAATTTAATGCATATATAATTTACATATATTTGCGCTATCCTCGTTTTTTATATCATTGATTGTATTATCAATGGAAAACTCTATTATTTGTCAGGCCGAATATGTATCGATTTTTTGAAAAATTAGTATCACCTTATCCAAAAGTTGAATATCAATGTATGCCTAAAAATTTTTTTAATTTCATATGGCAATCAACTAAAGGAACTCGCTTATTTCTACTATTATTAATTATTCTTAGTGCATTCGCTGGTGCTTTTGAAGCCTTTTTATATGCAACTCTTGGTAGGGTTATTGATTGGCTTGCAGCTGTTGAACCTAGCAAATTTTGGCAACAAGAAAAAACAACATTAGTAATATTAGCTTTAATCATCATAGCAAGTACAATTATTATTGGATTACAAACTATTATTAAACATCAATGCTTAGCCGGCAATTTCCCAATGCGAATGCGCTGGAACCTTCATCGGTTGGTACTCAATCAAAGCATGCGTTTTTTCCAAGATGAATTTGCTGGTAGAATATCCGCCAAAGTCATGCAAACAGCGCTTGCAGTTCGTGATACTTGCTTTTTAGTGACGGAGATTTTTATCTATGTCTTTATTTCGTTTATTACTATGGCAACAATCATCGGGCAATTAGATCTTTGGCTATTAATTCCATTTATAGGCTGGTGTCTAATTTATGGTATTGCTATGTATTATTTTATTCCTCGTCTAAGTAAAGTTGCTAGCATGCAAGCAGATGCTCGTTCTACGATGACAGGAAGAGTTACCGATGCCTATACCAACATCATGACAGTAAAACTTTTTTCTCATGCTGGCAATGAGGCAAAATACGCTAAAGAATCAATGGATGATTTTTTAGTCACTGTCAATAAACAAATGCGCTTAGTCAGTAGCTTTGAAATTGTTAATCATTTAATGTCTATTTTGTTGATACTAAGCACTACAGGTATTGCCTTATGGCTATGGAGTAATCAATTAATTGGTGTTGGTGCAATTGCAACAACAACCGCTGTAGCGCTTCGATTAAACAGTTTTTCACATTGGATCATGTGGGAATTGGCAGCTTTATTTGAGAATATTGGCATAGTTAAAGATGGGATTAATACTTTTTCAGCCACTAAAACAGTTATTGATCAACCTAATGCAACATCACTTCATGTTACCCAAGGGAAAATCGAATTTAAGCACATCCATTTTGCTTATGATAAAAAACAACACAACTCAATTATTGAAGATTTAAATTTAACAATCAAACCTGGTGAAAAGATTGGTTTGGTCGGTCGTTCTGGAGCTGGAAAATCAACGCTTATTAATTTATTACTTCGTTTTTACGATTTACAAAGTGGTAATATTTTTATTGATGGTCAAGATATTACTGCCGTTAATCAAGAAAGCTTACGTTCTAAAATCGGTATGGTGACACAAGATACTTCGTTATTGCATCGCTCAGTACGAGAAAACTTACTTTACGGTAACAAAAATGCTTCTGAAGAGGAAATGATAGATGCCGCCAAAAAGGCTCATGCAGATAAATTTATTCAAACACTCGTTGATACAAGAGGTAAAACAGGATACGACGCTTTTGTTGGTGAACGAGGTATAAAATTATCCGGAGGGCAAAGGCAACGTATTGCCATTGCTCGCGTCATTTTAAAAAATGCCCCTATTTTATTATTAGATGAAGCAACAAGTGCATTAGACTCTGAAATTGAGCAAGCAATTCAAGAAAGTCTATATACTTTAATGGAAGGAAAAACCGTTATTGCTATTGCCCATCGATTATCTACAATTGCGGCAATGGATAAACTAATCGTACTTGATCGAGGTAAAATCATCGAACAAGGAACCCATCAAGAATTATTAAACAAGAATGGTTTATACGCACAGCTTTGGAAACATCAGAGCTGTGGTTTTTTAGCCGATAACTTTTAATTTACAAAGAAGGTCAGGACTTATACTAAATATAAAATATATGTATCCTGACCACACTTTATTAATTAATAAAATTTTTATAGAATTCCGATTCAAATCGCATGACTGCACTATTTTTGGGCTCTCCTTTATTATCAGCTTGGTATCCTGATAATAGCTGCACAAATGCAACATATTCCCCTTCAGACTTTTGGATAAATCCAGCTAAGTTATAGCAACCTTGAATATAACCTGTTTTGGCTCGTATTGTTTCTTTAAAAGGTGCTTGATTAAGACTTTTTCGATTCTGCAAAGTACCATCAACTCCAGCAATTGGTAACATTTCAATAATTCTTAATTTTGTATTATTAGCTGCAATATATTGTAGAATTTCCATTAACTTATCGGCGCTAACCAAGTTTAATCTAGATAATCCAGAACCATCAGCAATAACTAAATTTTCTAAATTTATACCCGCTTTTTTACGTAAAATTTGCTTAACAGCATCACCGCCATTACGCCATGTACCTTGAACATTATAATAATGGGCCCCTAAAGTCCTAAATATAGCATCTGCATACAAATTATTTGATTTTTTAAGCATAACTGTCAACAGTTCAGAAAGTTGAGCTGATTGGCTAGAGGCTAATAATGACAACTGAGCATTAGTCCTTTGATTACGTTCAATAATAGTTCCTGTATACGTTATTTTTTTTTGTTTAAGCTCATTTTTTAAAATTTTCGAAAAATATTCAACACTATCAATTACTGCAAATTTTAACGGTATTTTATCTGAACTTACAGCAATGCATCCTGATAAATGGTAATGGTTTTTATCTGAGTAGTTTACATCTAATTCACAATATTTATCATTTAAATCCTTACTATTAGCAGCAATAGTTCTGACATCACCAGTAAGAATAATAGGAGTATTGGAAGATACCGTAACAGAGGCTTTGGAACCGACCTTACCCGGAATAATGGTTGCATTAAAACAGTTATTATCAATAATAGCTGCAGATGGCGGAGCACTATAACATGCAGTTAAGTTATTCCAGGACCAGCCCGATGCTTTATCATGACTTGTAAAAATTGAAGTATCCAAAATCACATTTCCTGAAATTTTCTCAATACCTTTTTGGCTCAGTGTTGCAATCATGCTTTTTAATCGATCACGAGTAAAAGTTGGATCTCCACTTAATTGAATAATAAGATCACCATTTAACTGTTTATTACTTATTGAGCCATTGGTTTGTATACGAGTTATAAAACGGAAATCATTACCCAGTTCAAGCTGAGCAGCTAACGCAGTTATCACTTTTTGAGTGCTTGCTGGTTGTTTGAATTGATTACTTTTATATTTTGCTAATGTTTTAGGATTACGCCCAACAGATTGAACCAAAATGGATAAATCACTTCCTTTAGGTAAAGAAGATATATAAGGCTCTACTGGTTGTGCATATAATAATCCCGAAATAAAAGGAAGAAGAGTAAGAATAATTATCCTAAATTTTGTCATAAATACTGGCTCAAAATATTATTAAATTAAAACAGTTAAATAAGACTTGCAAATATAACTTTTTTTGATTTAGCTAGCAATATATACTCTATCACTTTTATAATTATATATTACGGTTAAATTAGATAAACCAACTATTCAAATTATCTAAAATCAATTAAAACTAGGTAATATAAATATGATGCAAAGTTCATTAGGATTTCCAATAGAGACCATGTTGGTATTTGTTGTGCTAGCCTTGGCTGCAATTATTGTTGATTTATATGCTCACCATAACGATAAACCTATCAGTTTAAAAAATGCCATTATATGGTCACTTTTTTGGATAATTGTTGCACTGGGGTTTGCACTATTTTTATACATTCATCATGGGAGTACTACTGCTAGCTTATTTGTTGCTGGTTACGTCCTTGAAAAAGCACTATCTGTCGATAATTTGTTTGTCATTATGGCTATTTTTTCTTGGTTTTCAGTACCTAATAATTATCGACATCGCTTACTTTATTGGGGAGTTATTGGCGCTATTATATTCCGCACCATATTTGTTGTAATTGGAACAGGTTTGTTATATTTAGGTCCTTGGATGGAATTAGCTTTTTCAATATTAGTAGCTTGCACTGGAATAATAATGCTAAAAAATCAAGATAATGGTCAAGACATAAAGGATTATTCAAATCACTTAACTTTTCGCATCGCCAAACGTATTTTTCCATCTTACCCCAAAATTGTCGGTCATCACATTTTATTAACCAAAAAACAACTTGATAGAGAACTTGCAAAACCTGAGAATAGCAATTTAGTTGGTAAAATACCTAAAAGTGTTTTTTATGCTACACCGCTGTTTTCATGTATTGTTGTAATTGAGTTAAGTGACGTTATCTTTGCGTTTGATTCTGTTCCTGCCGTGATTGCTGTAAGCCAAGAACCGTTAATTGTCTATAGCTCGATGATTTTTGCTATTTTGGGTCTTAGAACTATGTATTTTATTTTACAAGCCATGAAACAGTATTTAGCTCATCTTGATAAGGCAGTTATCTGTTTACTCTTTTTTATTGCCGGAAAATTGGCTTTAAATGCAAGTAATCATCTATTTGGATACGGTATTGATATAGATCCAATTACCAGTCTTTATATCGTTTTAGGCACACTAGCTTTAGGAATTATTGCTAGCATCATCTGTCCGAAAAAATAAAGTGCGATAATTAGAGTAAAAATATTGGCAGGTTTTCCTGCCATTTTTAGTATAAATTTATTGACGTTTTAAAGATCGAATAAAATAACTTACACCTAAAATAACAAACCAAATAGGTGTTGCCACTAATGCCTGGCGAGTATCAATCTCAAAAGTAAGTAATACAATCACGAAGGCAAAAAAAGCCAAACAGACGCAGCACATAAAAATACCACCTGGCATTTTAAATTGAGATTGTTCATGTAAGTTTATTTTTTTGCGACGATAAGCAATATAAGAAATAAGAATCATCGACCAAATAAACATAAATAAAATAGCCGAAATTGTAGTTACTATAGTAAAAGCTTCCATGACATTAGGCACTAAATAAATCAAAACAACTCCACCAAATAAACATGTGCACGAGAATAATAGCCCATTAGCCGGTACAGAGCGACTCGATAATTTCCCAAACGGTTCTGGAGCATCTTGTTTTTTAGCAAGCCCAAACAGCATTCTGCTTGTTGAGTAAATACCACTATTAGCAGATGATGCTGCTGAAGTTAATACTACAAAATTAATAATACTTGCAGCAGCGGGCAAGCCAATTAGAGTGAATAATTCTACAAAAGGACTTTTGTTTGGAGAAATAAACATCCATGGCGTTACACTCATAATAATGATTAAAGCAAAAACATAGAAAAAGATGATACGCGCAGGCACTGAATTAATTGCACGAGGCAAATTTTTGCAAGGATCAACGGTTTCTGCTGCAGTTGTGCCAACTAACTCAATCCCAACAAAAGCAAAAATAGCAATTTGAAATCCAGCAAAAAAACCCATACTACCATGAGGGAAAAAGCCCCCGTATTCCCACAAATTCGAAAATGCAGCTGTGGTACCCGTTTGTTCGGAATGAAAAGCAGTCAAAATGAGTACGAGTCCAATTCCTATCAATGCTAAAATTGCAATAATCTTAATCATTGAAAACCAAAATTCTGTTTCACCAAACATTTTTACCGTTAATAAGTTTAGTGTTAAAAGTAAGGCAACTGTTAATAACATTGGTATCCATGACTGCAGTTCAGGAAACCAATGTTGCGCATATCCAGCAATTGCAATAACGTCGGCAATCCCTGTAATTACCCAACAAAACCAATATGTCCAACCAGTAAAAAATCCAGCCCAAGGCCCCAAAAGGTCATTGGCAAAATCACTAAAAGATTTGTACTTTAAATTAGAAAGAAGGATTTCCCCCATCGCCCGCATAACAAAAAAAAGGATAAAACCAATAATCATATAAACAAAAATAATAGAAGGACCAGCAAGACTAATTGTCTTTCCTGAACCCATAAATAAACCAGTCCCAATTGCCCCACTGATTGCAATTAATTGAATATGACGGTTAGAAAGATTTCGCTTTAGATCATTTTTTGAGGATGTAATGCTCATCGCTATTATTTCCTTTTATTTTCTATATTTCTCGACTTACTAAGAGTCTAGGACTATAAAGTCTATAGAATAAAATCGCAAGTTGAATTGTTATGAAAACTTTTTATGGATTCATAATAATTATCTGTAGTTTCTTATAATAGAATTGTGTAGCATAACCAGCCATATTGCTTAACTTATTATAATTATTTTCCAAGATGAAAAAAAAAGATCGTTATTATTATTTTTATTTTTTTAGTATTTTACTTGTTTTATCTATTTTTATTGGTAGCCAATACTATTCAAATAAACCAACTAATCAAGGCCAACAATATAAAGATGGGAGATTATCTTTACCACTTAACATTAATCAGCCTCAATTAAGTATTCCTATCAACATATCAGACTACATTATTCAAATAGCTAAAATTAAATCGTCATCGCCTTCTTTATATAAAAAAAATGAACATATTTATAAAGCAATAAATGAGTGGATTAGCCGTTCTTTAATGGTTGATGAATTTTACAAGGTGGGACTTAACAGTTACGAAATGGTTGGACAAGATGGGTATGGCAATGTACATTTAACAGGCTACTACACTCCGATAATCAAAGCAAGGCATCAACCAACAGCAGAATTTAAATACCCTATTTATAAGATGCCTGTTGTTAGTGATGAAGAACAACTACCAAATCGTGAACAAATTTATAATGGAGCTCTTTCTGATAGAGATCTTGAAATTGCATACAGTAATTCCTTAATGGATAACTTTATTATGGAAGTACAAGGTAGTGCCTATATTGATTTTGAAGATGGTTCACCTTTAGTCTTCTTCAGCTATGGAGGTAAAAATAATTATGGCTATTCTAGTATAGGAAGATTATTAGTAGAACAAGGCGAAATAGAAAAAGAAAAAATTTCTATACAATCAATTAAAGATTGGGCAAAAAACAAACCAGAAAATCAAATTAAAGCTTTACTAATTCAAAACCGTTCATTTGTTTTTTTTAATCCACAATATAATGCTGAAGTTACGGGGGCGGCCGAAATACCTTTGGTTGCAAATGCATCAGTCGCATCGGATAAATCAGTCATTCCTTTAGGATCTGTAGTATTAGTTGATGTGCCGCTTCTTGAAGACGATGGGCAATATCGAGGCAGACGAGAAACTCGACTTATGGTTGCACTTGATGTTGGTGGTGCTATAAAAGGTCAACATTTTGACCTTTATCTAGGAATAGGAGATAAAGCAGGAAAATTAGCCGGATACTATAACCATTATGGACGCGCATGGGTACTACAGCCTTAAACTACTAACATCGACGCCATCAAAAGAACCTGTTAGAATAAAGTAATACAAGCTGAATTAAGGATAACTCATGAGATTATGTGACAGAGATATCGAAGCATATTTAAAAAATGGTAAATTAAAAATAACACCGCAGCCTGCAGCAAGCTGTATTAATGGTGCGACTGTTGATGTTAGATTAGGTAATCAATTTCGTACTTTTCGAGAACATACTACACCTTATATAGATTTAAGTGGTCCAAAAGAAGAAGTATCTGCAGTCTTGGAACGAGTGATGAGTGAAGAAATAGTATTACCTGAAGGTGACGCCTTTTACTTACATCCTGGTGAGTTAGCATTAGCTGTAACTTTAGAATCAGTCACTATTCCTGACGATTTAGTTGGCTGGTTAGATGGCCGTTCATCACTTGCTAGATTAGGTCTAATGGTTCACGTTACAGCTCATCGTATCGACCCTGGCTGGCAAGGACAAATTGTATTAGAATTTTATAATTCAGGAAAAATTCCATTAGCACTTAGGCCTGGAATGACAATCGGCGCGCTCAGTTTTGAAACGCTAAGTGGTCCTGCGGCAAGACCATACAATCGGAGGTTAGATGCAAAATATAAAGACCAGTATGGTGCTGTTGCCAGTCGTATTGATAAAGACTGAATAATTGATAACCATAACGAAGGAACATTAATATGATCAAAAAAATATTGGTTATTCTATTTGCCTTAATTCTAGTCATAACAATTAGTATTGTTTCATTGATTGTTTTTGTTGATCCCAACAACTTTCGTGGGTTTATTTCTGATACAGTTAAAGATAAAACAGGATATGAATTATCCATCGATGGAAATTTACGTTGGCATATATGGCCGCAAGTGAGTATTTTAACTGATTCAATTAAGCTAACTGATGCAGGAGCTTCAAAACCCCTTTTAACTGCAGATAATATGAGATTAGACGTTGAGTTACTACCTCTATTCTCCAAAAAATTATCAGTCAAAAATGTTTTTATAAAATCAGCAGTTATCAGTATCACCAATGAAAGTAAAGGCAATATTGCAAAAAATGGTACAAAAACATCATCTAATACGACTACGAATAAACCAACTGATTCTAAAGATCAAGAAATTTCATCTAATTGGAAATTTAGCTTAAATAAATTTGAAGTTAGTGATAGTACTGTGACATTACAACATAATAATGATTTAATTAACTTTAGAAATATTAATCTAGTGTTAGAACAAAATAGTGAAAAAAATATTTCTATCGATTTAAAAGGTAATATAGATAAAAATCAACAAGATTTATCTTATTTGATACATGCATATGTCGATTTAAATCAATTTCCAGAACAAGCGTTAATCGATTTAAAGAAATTAGATTTCATTTATAAAGGTGTAGACAATTCAACAAAAGAGCTAAAAGGTAACATTAGCGGTGTATTTAACTACCAACATCCACAAATGTTACTTAAAAGCCAAAATTTAACTTTTTCAATTAATGAAAATCATTTTACTGCCACAATAAATGCTGATTTAGCAAATAAACCATATATAAATTTGCAGTTAAATTCAGATAAAATCGATCTCACTTCGTTCTTGAAAACAAATCAAAATTCAAATAAAGAAGCAAATCCTCAACAAACTTCACCAGTGGTGTCGAATGTCACAAAAATCAATAATGAATTAAACTTTCTGAATAATTTTAATGCTAAAGCTAAATTAAATATTAAACAGATTAATGCTAACAAAGTAACATTAAATAATATTGACATTGATATGACCAATGAGGAAGGTATTGCAATATTTAAAAAGATTAACTTTGATATTGCTAATGGCCATATAGCTGCAACTGGTTTAGCAAATGGTAAACAAAAAAGTACACTAATGAAGCTTAATACCAAAATATCCAATGTTGATTTAAATACATTTTTTAATCAATTAAATATAGCACATGATCTAGAGGGTTTATTTAACGCTACTGGAGATTTAGAAAGCAACAGCTTATCTGGTTCAAAAATCTTAGCCAACTTGCAAGGAAATTTGAATATAGTAGTAACTAATGCAAGGCTAAATAATTTAAATATTCAAAGAATCATCCAAAATACGGCAACTCAATATTCAAAGGACATCATGACTCCTGAAAATCAAAAAAAATATACTGAATTCCATAAAATTTCAGCTATTGGTAATTTGAGGCAAGGTAATTTGCAATTGTCGACATTAAATGCCAATTCTGAAACTCTTGATGTCATTGATGGATCAGGGCGAGTTGGTTTTTTAAAACAAGATTTGGATGTTAATTTGAATTTAAAAATATTAGGTGGCTGGAACGGTAAAAGTGAAACAATTAGTAAACTGCAAAAGTTAACAATACCACTACGTATTTATGGGCAATTTGCTAATCTTCATTATCAAATAGATATGAGTAAATTAATTACCGATGCACTAAGCGATAAATTACAAGACCGTTTAGACAAACTCCGCGAAAAATTAAAAACTCATGACTCTAAAGATAATTCAAAATCTAAATCAAAAGCTGCAGATATCTTAGGCGAGCTAATAAGAAAGTAACAAGAAAAAAGGTGAAGTTGAGCAAATTCATCTTCACCTCTTTATGTTTAGAAGTTAAACTTTTTATAAAATAAACTTACTTAGATCTTCATCTGCAACAAGCTTATCTAAATGATCGCTTACATATTTAGCATCAATAGTTACAGTTTCTCCACCGAGTTCACTAGCTTCGAATGAAACATCTTCCATCAAGCGTTCCAAAACAGTATGCAACCTGCGGGCACCAATATTTTCATTTTGCTCATTTACTTGCCATGCTGATTCCGCAATTTTACGAATACCATCCGAGGTAAAATCGATGTTAACTCCTTCAGTTGCCATTAGAGCTTTATACTGAACAGTAAGTGAAGCATTTGGTTCGGTTAAAATACGTTCAAAATCTTCACTTGTTAGAGCTTGTAATTCAACCCTAATTGGTAATCTGCCTTGTAATTCAGGAATTAAATCAGATGGATTTGCTGTTTGGAAAGCACCTGATGCAATGAACAAAATATGATCCGTTTTAACAGATCCATGTTTAGTCGACACTGTACAACCTTCAACCAATGGTAAAAGATCTCGTTGTACTCCCTCACGTGAAACATCTGGGCCTGAAGAATTACCACGTTTACAAACTTTATCTATTTCATCAATAAAAACAATTCCATTTTGTTCTACTGCTTCAATCGCCTCATGTTTAAGATCATCAGGATTAACCAATTTAGCAGCTTCTTCTTCAATGAGTTGTTTGAGCGCATCTTTAATCTTCATTTTACGTGATTTTGTTTTTTGTCCACCTAAATTTTGAAACATTGACTGTAATTGATTGGTCATCTCTTCCATACCTGGAGGAGCCATAATTTCAACACCAATATTAACACCAGCTAATTCGATTTCTATCTCTTTGTCATCAAGTGAACCTTCACGTAATTTTTTGCGGAAAGCTTGTCTTGCTGTTGTATTATTATCTTCAACTTGTCCCCACCCATCTTTAGCTGGTGGTACAAGTACATCCAAAATGCGCTCTTCAGCTAATTCTTCCGCTCGATTACGATTGCGTTCAATCGCCTCTTGACGGATCATTTTTACTGCAGAATCAGTTAAATCCCGAATAATTGAATCAACTTCTTTCCCCACATAACCAACTTCGGTAAACTTAGTTGCTTCTACTTTAATAAACGGTGCATGCGCTAATTTGGCTAGACGTCTTGCAATTTCAGTTTTACCAACACCTGTTGGCCCAATCATAAGTATATTTTTTGGTGTAACTTCATGACGTAATGTTTCATCTAGTTGCATACGGCGCCAACGATTACGTAACGCAATTGCAACAGAACGTTTTGCTTTTTCTTGCCCAATAATATGTTGATTTAGTTCGCTTACAATTTCACGAGGAGTCATTTCAGACATAGTTAAATTTCTCTTAAATCAGATTAATAATTAAGTTCTTCAATTGTTTGGAAATTATTGGTATAAACACAAATGTCTCCAGCAATCGATAATGATTTTTGCACAATATCATGTGCAGAAAGTGAGGTATTATCTAGTAGTGCTCGTGCCGCTGCTTGCGCATAAGGGCCTCCAGAACCAATAGCAATTAAGTCATCTTCTGGTTGAATGACATCACCAGTACCTGTAATAATCAATGATGCACTTTCATCAGCAACAGCAAGTAGTGCCTCTAGCTTACGTAGCATTCTATCTGTTCGCCAGTCTTTAGCTAGTTCGACAGCTGCTTTAGTTAAATGTCCTTGATGCATCTCTAGTTTTCTTTCAAACAGTTCAAATAGTGTAAAAGCATCTGCTGTACCGCCAGCAAAACCTGCAATCACTTTGTTATTATATAAACGACGAACTTTACGAGCATTTCCCTTCATAATAATACGCTCGCCGAGCGTAACTTGCCCATCGCCACCTATAACCACTTGACCTTCACGACGGACACTGACAATTGTCGTCATATTCTGCTCCTTCTTTCACTTAAGTAACTTTATTCGGAATGAATAGACTATATATAGGGATGATTAATATAATTTCAACATTTTAATTTGAAGATATTGTTAATTTATTTTAAAAAAATTTCTGGAAATATAGCGTTTGCGAATAAAAACTATTTTGGTTGAAAGTCAATTGTCATTATTTTTACTTGATTATAAAATGTACTCGCAGGTTTTGGAATAATAGCTTGTTTAGTTGCAGAAAGGGCTTCTCGACATAATGCATCATCACCACCTTTTGCACTCACATCAAGCAATAAACCATCGGGTGCAATTTGAATTTCTAATACACAATTTCGGCCACTATATAATTTATTAGGATTAATAAACTTATTACTAATCGCATTTTGAACTAATGATTTGTATTTATTTAGCTCTCCATCAGAAACACCTTTACGACTAGCAGCACCACCTGATGGATTAGATGTGCCTGATGTTAACCCGTTTAGTAAATTATCAAGTTCTTTATCTTTTTTAGCTTGTGCAGCTCGCTTAGCTTTATCGGCAGCAGCTTTTTCAGCGGCTTGCTTTTTTGCTTGCTCTTCTTTCTCTTTAGCTAACTCAGCTTGTTTTTGTTCATTTTCAATTCTCTGCTTTTCTATAATTTCCTGTTCGGCTTTAGCTTTAGCTTCTTGTTCAGCTTTTTGTTTAATTAACTCTTCTTGTTTACGTTGATTTTCCTCACGTTGCTTTTCTAATAGCTCTCGCTCAGCTTTTAATTTAGCTTCTTGCTCAGCTTTTTGTTTAGCTAATTCCGCTTGCTGTTGTTCTAAACGCTGCTTTTCAGCTTGTCTTTGCTGTTCTTCTAGCTGTTCTTTAGCTTTACGTTCATCTTCTTCTTTTTGCCTTGCTACCCGTGCCGCCTGTGCAGCCTCTGCCTCTTTCTTTTGTAGTTCTTCTACTTTTAAGCGCTCTCTTTCTAACTCTTTAAGTCGTTGCTGTTGAGCCAGTTGCTGTTCTTGTAAAGCTTGAGCCTGCTCTTCTATTTGTTGCTGCCTTTGTTGCTCAGCCCGCTTTTGGCTAATCTGTGTTTTTAGTTGTCTTTGGTATTGTTCATTCATTACAGAAGGATCAACCATAATAGCATCGATAGAGTTGCCGTTAAAGCTACCATAATTAACATCATTACTATACATAACTCGGTAACCTAAAATAATAATTAAAATGATATGTAGTATAATAGATATTACAATAGCTATACTTAATTTTGAATTTGACTTATGAGACATTGCTGACATCTTTTATAATATTTAAATTGGTTGAGTCATTAATCCTACAGACTTAACACCTGCTGATTGTAATAAATTCAACGCTTTTATAATTTCTTCATAGGGAACATCTTTAGCTCCACCAACTAAAAACACGGCCTTTTCATTAAGCAACATCTGTTGCTTAACTTCTGCAACAATTTTTTCTTGTGGTAAATTAGCTTGACGGTCCTGCTCAATAATTAGAGCATAAACTCCAACACCTGATACTTCAATAATGATTGGTTTAGTTTCTGATGGTGAAATCGTCTTAGATTCCGATGCTTCAGGTAGATCAACTTCAACACTTTGACTAATAATTGGTGCCGTTGCCATAAAAATAAGCACTAATACTAATAGTACATCAAGTAAAGGTACTATATTGATCTCAGATTTAGTCGAATAACGAGAACGTCTGCTTCTACTCATAATTATTTCCTAACAGCAACTGCTTGGCGTTGTAAAATTGCAGAAAATTCATCAATAAAGTTAAGATAGCTTTGTTCAATTCGACTCACACTCAATGATAAACGATTATAAGCAAGTACGGCAGGAATAGCAGCAAATAGACCAATTGCGGTTGCAATTAATGCTTCAGCAATCCCTGGCGCAACCATCTGTAACGTTGCCTGTTTAACTGCACCTAAAGAAATAAATGCATGCATAATTCCCCAAACAGTACCAAACAAACCAATATATGGACTAATAGAACCTACTGTACCTAGAAAAGGAATGTGTAATTCAAGGATATCAAGTTCACGATTCATAGCTAAACGCATAGAACGTAATGCTCCATCTAAAGCAGATTCTGCCATATTTGGATTAATTTGATAAAGCCGTGAAAACTCCTTAAAACCTGAATAAAAAATATGCTCTGTACCACTAATTTCTTCTTTATAAAATTTCGCTTTATCAAATAAAATATTTAAACCATCAGCACCCCAAAAACTATTATCAAACTCCTCAACTTGTTTTTTAGCTTTTCCTAAAATCTTACTCCGTTGAAATATAATAGCCCATGATATAACAGAAAAAGTAAGTAGCAATAACATAACACATTGTACTAACAAACCCGCTTGCAAAAATAGATTAATAATGTTCAGATTTTCCACTTATATAAACTCCAAAACTAATAACTTAGGAAGCCCGCATGGCTTCATCTTAGCGATATCTACACAGGCAATAAGCACATCTGCTGTGCTGATAACTCGTTCATTTTGATTAACAATAGTCTGTTTGAAAATAATAGATGCTTTGCGAGTTTGATCCACCTTAGTACTAATAGTAAGCATATCATCTAAACGAGCAGGAAAATGGTAGCTAATATCCATTTTTTTAACAACAAACGCAATATTTTCTTGTAATAAGGTCTGTTGGCTAATTCCTAGTTGTCTTAAAATTTCAGTCCTTGCTCTTTCAAAAAATGCTAGATATCTAGCATGATAAACTACACCGCCTGCATCTGTGTCTTCATAATAAACTCTTGCATTCCAATTGAATTGTTTCATATCCAAATCACACTAATCAAATTTGGTGTTATTATATCTGAATATAAACTTCGCTGCACTATGATATAAAAAACAGCAAATGAAAACAATTATCATTTTCCTTTATTACTAATATTTTACTTACTAATTAAAAAGGTGACTATTTGTCACCTTTTTATTAATTTATACTTGATATTATTTGTTATTAGTTTCTTTTTCGCTACCCCTTTCAACTAACAAACCTGTAACAGCCGATAGCATACATGCAGCAATAATTCCTATAAACCACAAAATGTAATACATAATAGTTCCTTAATAAAGAGAATGTTTATTATTTTCAATATGATTTTTATCTAGTCTTCCAAACATTTTGATATATGACCAAATAGTGTATATAAGGACAATAGGTAAAAATATAAGAACCACAATAAACATAATATTAAGTGTTAATTGGCTTGATGATGCATCCCATATTGTTAAACTTGCATTTGGCATAATGCTTGAAGGCATAATAAATGGAAAAGTTGCAATACCATAGGTAAATAAAACACAGGCAATTGTTAATACTGATGAAATAAATACTAATGCATTTTTGTTTAGACTAGAAAAAAGAATAGTAAGCAGTGGTAACACCATACCTAAAACAGGGACTATCCATAAAACTGGATAATTCAGATAGTTATCTAACCATGAAGCATCAGTAGCAACTGTTTTAGTCAATGGATTAGATGCTGCATTATAATCAATCACACTGGTAACTTCATAACCATGAATGCCAAATGCAACCCAAACTCCAGCCAAAACAAATGCAATTAACATTACTAAGCTAGCAATTTGTGTAGCCTTTCTGGCTCTTAAATAAAGTTCCCCTGATGTTTTCATTTGTAACCAAGCACCACCATGAGCAACAAATAACATTAAGCTAACAACGCCAGTCAACAATGCAAAAGGATTAAGCAAACCAAAGAAGTTACCATCATAAAATACACGATAAGAGTTATCAAATCGGAAAGGAACACCTTCTAATAAGTTACCAAAAGCAACACCAAAAACTAATGCTGGCACAAAGCTACCTGCAAAAATACCAGCATCCCATAAATTACGCCATTTTGAATTTTCTAGTTTACTACGATAATCAAAACCAATTGGTCTAAAAAATAACGCACAAAGAACTAAAATCATTGCAATATAAAAACCAGAAAACGACGCAGCGTATACCATTGGCCAAGCAGCAAATATTCCTGCACCAGCAGTAATTAACCATACTTGGTTACCATCCCAATGAGGAGCAATTGCATTAATCATAATGCGACGTTCTGTATCAGTCTTACCAATAAATGGTAATAAAATACCGACGCCCATATCAAACCCATCTGTTACAACAAAACCGATTAAAACAACACTAATCAGCACCCACCAGATGACGCGTACAATCTCGTAATCAATCATTGTGTATACTCCCTATGACCTATCTGTTACTGGTTGTGTTTTTTCGTAATGATAATTGCCTGTACCTAAAGAACTTGGTCCTAAGCGAGCAAACTTAAACATTAAGAATAATTCAGCAATTAAGAATAGTGTATAAAGTCCACAAATAAGAACCATAGTGAATAACACTTCACCAGCTGTTAATGATGAATTTGCTACTCCAGTCGGTAAGATGTCTTGAATTGCCCAAGGTTGACGTCCATACTCGGCAACAAACCAACCTGACTCACATGCCAGCCAAGGGAACGGTAAAAAAAGAATTAATATGCGGTGTAACCAACGCTTTTCACCAATTTTATTTTTATAAGTGGTCCATAAAGAAAACCCAGTCCCCAAAATCATTAATACACCAAGGCCAACCATAACTCTGAAAGCCCAGAATAGAGGCCAAACTGTAGGAATTGAGTCTTCTGCCGCAGCCTTTATATGCTCTTCAGTAGCCTGAGGTATAGCCAAATTATCACGATCAGTAAAACGCTTGACTAAATAACCATAACCTAAATCAGACTTATTATCTTCAAAAGCTTTCAGTACATTAGGGTCTTGATTACCCTGATGGATCTTCTCCAAATTGCTATAGGCTAATATCCCATTGCGAATTCTTTTTTCATTATTTGCTAAAATATCTTTTAATCCTGTTACTTGAGTATCAAGTGAACGAGTGGTCATTATTCCCATAACATATGGGATCTCTATTGCAAACAAATTTTCTTTATTGCTTTGTGATGGAAAAGCAATAACATTAAATGATGCTGGAGCAAGTTGAGTTTCCCATTCTGCTTCAATTGCTGCAAGTTTAGCTGGCTGAACAGTTGTCATCTCATGACCAGCTTCATCACCCATAATCGCCACAACGATTGACATAATAAATCCAAATGTGGCTGCAACAGCGAAAGATCGTTTGGCAAAGGCAACATCACGTTTTTTTAACAAATAGTAAGAGCTAATACTTAAAATAAAAATAGCACCTGTTAAATAACCTGCTGCAACAGTATGAACAAATTTATATTGAGCAACTGTATTAGTAATTAACTCATAGAAATTAGCCATTTCCATGCGTGAATTAATAGGGTTAAATTCAGAACCTATTGGAAATTGCATCCAACCATTAGCTACTAAAATCCAAAGAGCTGAAAGGTTAGAGCCAAATGCGACACACCAAGTTACCATTAAATGTTTACCACGGCTTAATCTATCCCAACCAAAGAAAAATAAACCTACCATGGTTGATTCTAAAAAGAATGCCATTAAACCTTCAATAGCTAACGGTGCACCAAAAATATCTCCCACATAATGCGAATAATAAGACCAGTTAGTACCAAATTGAAATTCCATGGTTAAACCTGTTGCGACACCTACTGCAAAGTTGATACCAAACAGTTTACCCCAGAATTTTGTCATATCTTTCCAGACTTGCTTACCACTAACAACGTATACCGTTTCCATAATTGCTAGCATAAACGCTAATCCTAGCGTTAATGGAACAAAAATAAAATGATACATTGCAGTAAGAGCAAACTGGAGCCGTGAAAGTTCTACTATATCTAGCATAAACGCTCCCTAATCCTTAAATGCTCACAAATTTTTACGTTATTGCCTAGCATTATACACCGATAATCACAGAATAAAATTGATATACATCAAAAAATTTATATTTTGAGTTGTTTTTTTACTGCATCACCTATATCGGTAAGGCTTGTTACAACTGTAATACCTGCAGATTGCAATGCTTTAGATTTTTCTACCGCTGTTCCTTTCTTTCCTGAAATAATTGCACCTGCATGCCCCATACGTTTCCCTGATGGAGCTGAAACACCAGCAATATAAGCTATAACAGGTTTAGTCACATGTTTTTTAACATATTCAGCTGCTTCTTCTTCAGCACTACCACCGATTTCACCTATCATTACAATAACTTCAGTTTTAGGATCTTGCTCAAGCAATGCTAAAATAGAAATAAAATCACTACCAGGTATAGGGTCACCTCCTATACCTATACATACGGATTGCCCTAAACCAATATCCGTTGTTTGTTTAACCGCTTCATAAGTTAACGTTCCAGAACGCGAAACAATGCCAACCTTTCCTGCACGATGAATATGTCCAGGCATAATACCAATTTTACATTCATCAGGAACAATAATACCCGGGCAATTTGGTCCAATCATTACAACATTATTTTGTTGTAATTTTGCCTTAACAACAAGCATATCTAGAGTTGGAATACCTTCAGTAATACAGACTATTAGTTTAATGCCTGCATCAATCGCTTCCAAAATAGAATCCTTACCAAATGCTGCTGGCACATAAATAACACTAGCTGTTGCACCAGTTGCAATAACCGCTTCTTTAACAGTATTAAAAACTGGTAAACCTAAGTGGGTTGTTCCACCTTTACCTGGTGTCACACCACCAACTAACTTAGTACCATAGGCAAGCGCTTGTTCAGAATGAAAAGTTCCCTGACTACCAGTAAATCCTTGACAGATAACTTTTGTTTCTTTATTAACTAAAATTGACATAATAACTATTCTCCATGCGTCCTATTATTTGGCAACAGCAACAATTTTTTGGGCCGCATCTAGTAAACTTTCGGCAGTAATAACATTTAATTTACTTTTAGCTAAAATTTCTCGAGCAAGCTGTGCATTGTTACCTTCAAGGCGAACAACAACAGGAACAGTAAGACCTATTTCTTTAATTGCACTAATAATTCCATCGGCAATTAAATCGCAACGAACAATACCACCAAAAATATTAACTAAAATCGCTTTCACGTTTTTGTCAGATAATATCAACTTAAATGCTTCAGCAACACGCTCTTTCGTTGTGCCACCACCAACGTCCAAAAAGTTAGCTGGCGAACCACCATGTAGTTTAATAATATCCATAGTTGCCATCGCAAGACCTGCACCATTAACCATACAACCAATATTGCCATTTAATGATACATAGCTAATACCTTGTTTTGCGGCAATTGACTCACGTTCATCTTCTTGAGTTGTGTCCCTTAAAATATTTAAATTAGGATGTCTAAAAATGGCATTATCATCTAACACAACTTTTGCGTCCAAACAAATTAGCTCATCGGAATCAGTAATCACTAATGGATTAACTTCAGCTAATGAAACATCATTTTCTAAAAATAGTTTTGCAAAATTAACAAATAACTTTGTAAATTGATTAATTAATTTACCTGTTAATCCCAATTTGAACGCAAGTTCACGCCCTTGGTAAGCACAAGGGCCAGTTAACGGGTCAAGTGAAGTTTTATAAATTAAATATGGTGTTTTTTCAGCAACGCTTTCAATATCAACACCACCTTCTGTCGAAGCCATAATTACTACACGCTTGGAACTACGATCGACCACTGCTCCTAAATAAAGTTCTTTCTGAATATTAGACGCTTTTTCAATTAAAATCTTATTAACTGGTTGACCTTTATCGGTGGTTTGATAAGTAACTAGATTTTGCCCTAACCATTTTTCAGCAAATTGCATTATTTCACTATAGTTTTGAGTACAAATAACACCACCAGCTTTACCCCTTCCCCCTGCATGAACTTGACATTTAGCAACCCAAGCTCCTAAATTTGTCCCTGAAGATAATTCAGCTAATGTATCTTGTATTTCACCGATTGAGTTACAAACATACCCTTCAGGTACAGGCAAATTATATTGTTTAAAAAGATATTTAGATTGATACTCATGCAAATTCATAATGAAATTCCACAGCCTAATTTAATATAAAAAATAGGCAATAATTTTAATGCAAGATAAATAAATTGTATAGCACATAATAACTTATGTTCTGTGTAATTTAGAATTATTGCTGATAATAAGTGACAATGATATACTCCTAAAATATTTTAATATCATAGATAGTAAAGGTACAAATATGAAACAAGTTGGTATTTTTTTTGGTAGTGATACAGGTAATACAGAAAATGTAGCAAAGCAAATCCAACTCATTTTAGGTAGTGACAAAGCTGATCTTTTCGACATTGCAAAAGCCACTAAAGAAAACATTGAACAATACGATTACCTATTTTTCGGTATTCCAACTTGGTACTATGGTGAATCTCAAGCTGACTGGGATGACTTTTTTCCCAATTTAGAAAAAATTGATTTTAGTGGTAAAACAGTGGCTATCTTTGGTTGTGGCGATCAAGAAGACTATGCAGAATATTTCTGTGATGCTATGGGAACACTCCGCGATATTATTGAACCTAAAGGAGCAAAAATTGTTGGACACTGGTCAACCGAAGGTTATAGTTTCGAAGCATCTAAAAGCTTAATTGATGACACTCATTTCATTGGTTTAGCCATTGATGAAGATCGTCAACCAGAATTAACTGAAGAACGTATTAACAATTGGGTAAATCAAGTCAAAACAGAAATGAAAATTTAGTCTATTGAATTGATTTCTTTTATTTACCGTACATAGTTCCTATAATGAATTATGATCAATAAATTAATTGGGAAGTAATATGACAAATCATGATAATGATAATAACGAAGCACTCAAAAGTGCTGGTTTAAAGGTTACGTTACCACGATTAAAGATTTTAGAATTATTACGAGATCCTTCATGCCAACACATTACTGTAGAAGATCTTTACAAAAAACTACTTAATATGGGGGAAGAAATTGGACTTGCAACAGTTTACCGTGTTTTGAATCAATTTGATGATGCTGGAATTGTTACTCGTCATAACTTTGAGGGTGGCAAGGCAGTATTTGAACTAGCAACACAACAACATCATAATCATTTAATTTGTTTAGATTGTGGCGAAGTGTTTGAGTTTCGTGATGATATTATCAATGCTAGACAAAAAGAGATTGCCGAACAATATGGTGTTAATTTAACTTTTCACAGTTTATATCTATATGGCCATTGCCAGTCGGGTGATTGCAAAGCCCATCCCGAACTTCATCACAAAAAATAAGCCTATTCCAATAGGCTTTTTATTTAAAATATATCAATTCATCTTTAGTGCTAGGACAATAATTGAATGAAACAACTTTTAAATTTTATTCCTCTTGTATTCTTTTTTGTATTTCTAACCAAGTATGATATTTTTGTTGGCGTTCAAGCATTAATGATTGCTGCTACCTTGTGTTTTCTTCTTGTTCTAATTTTATATAGAAAATTAGATAAAGTAGAGCTAATTTCTTATCTGATGGTTATGGTTTTTGGTGGATTCACACTTTATATGCGTGATCCTAATATCATTAAATGGAAAGTAACTATTATTAATTTCTTATTTGCCTCAGCCCTATTAGTTAGCCAATTTTTTTTCAAAAAAAACTTACTTCAAACAATGTTAGGTAAAGAAATACAACTAGAGACCAACATATGGAATAAATTAAATTTATTATGGATCTTCTTTTTTATATTATGTGGCACCATTAGTTTAGGTGCGACCTATTACGTGACAGATGATTTCTTTTGGATATTTAAAGTATTTATTTTACCTAGTGCATCCTTACTATTATCGTTGATATCAGGTATCTATATCTATAAAAATATGAATAAAGATACAGAAAATAAATAAATTGTACATACGGAGTATTCTAGCATGACACAAAATATAGCCCCTAAAGGTCAATTGGTACTTAGAACGCTAGCGATGCCGGCTGACACTAATCCGCATGGACACATTTTTGGTGGATGGATAATGTCTCAAATGGATCTTGCCGGTGGTATTTTATCAAAAGAAATAGCCAGAAATCGGGTTGTAACCGTTAATGCTAGTAGTATTACATTTTACAAGCCCGCAATGGTAGGGGATGTTGTTTGTTGTTATGCTCATTGCATCAAAACTGGAAAAACCTCTATCACAATTGGTATTGAAGTTTGGGTTAAAAAAGTCATAGATACATCGGATTCGACACAACGGTTTTGCATAACAGATGCCGTATTCACATATGTTTCAGTAGATAAACATAATAATCCAAAACCATTACCTGAAGTATTTCAAAATTATGATTGTACTAAAGATCCAATAACCAAGTTAAACCTAACTGATAGCTAATTAAATATGCAATTTACCTCATTTCATGCATTAATTAGTACTTTGATCTTCCTTATTTATTGGCTGATCATTGTTTCAACAACTTTACGGATTGTCTTTAAGCGAAGACCGACAACTTATGTTATTGCATGGATGCTGGTTATTTATATTTTACCGCTTGTCGGTGTGATTCTTTATTTTTCACTGGGCGAAGCTCACTTAGGTCAGCAACGAGTTAAACGCGCACAAAAAATGCGCCCGACTATTTCCAAGTTTATTAACCAACTAAGTGACTTTCCTGACATATTCACCAACAAAGTTAGCCAAGTCAGCAAACCGATTTTTCAACTTTGTAAACATCAAACTGGTCTTGATGGAATTAATGGCAATCATATTGAGTTACTGAGTGAAACAAACATAATTTTTAACCGTTTAATTGATGATATAAATCATGCGACATCAAATATTGAAATGGTATTTTATATATGGAATGAAGGTGGTCGTGCTGATGATGTCGAGCAAGCACTTATTCAAGCAACTAAACGAGGTGTAACTTGCCGATTAATGGTTGATTCTGCTGGTAGCAGACATTTTATTAAAAGTAATGCTAGTAAAAGAATGCGTACTGCAGGCATCATCATTGTCGAAGCCTTACAAGTAAATTTACTTCGATTTATGTTTAGGCGGTTAGATTTACGTCAACACCGCAAAGTAGCTATTATCGATAACTATATATCTTATACTGGTAGTATGAATATTGTCGATCCGCGTTTCTTCAAACAAAATAAACATGTTGGCAAATGGGTTGATATCATGGTCAGAATGAATGGCCCTGTTACAACACTCATGGGTGCCTTATATGCCAGTGATTGGGAATTAGAAACTGGCAAATATTTATCACTACCGAAAATCACTGATTTCGCTGAACCACCTGAAGATAATAAACACATTATGCAATTAATAGCATCGGGTCCGGGTTATATGGAAAACATGATCCACCAAGTATTATTAACAGCAATTTATTCGGCACAAGAACAAATTATTTTCACTACACCTTATTTAGTACCAAGTGATGATATTTTACATGCTGTATGCACAGCTGCACAGCGAGGTGTTGAAGTCATCATCATCATTCCTAAAAATAATGACTCATTAATGGTAAAATGGGCAAGTCGAGCATTCTTTTCTGAATTATTAAACGGCGGAGTAAAACTCTATCAATTCAATGATAATTTGCTACATACCAAAAGTGTTTTAATTGACAATCAATTAAGTCTTGTCGGTACTGTCAATTTAGATATGCGCAGTTTATGGCTTAATTTTGAAATTACAACTGTGATTGATGATGCAGAGTTCGCTAAATCTTTATCAAATCTTTTACAAAAATATTTATCTAATTCAGATGAAATAAACACCAAAGAGTGGAATCAACGCCCTATTTGGCAACGCATAGTCGAGCGGCTTTTTTACTTTTTCGCACCTTTGTTGTAATTATTAACCTACTTTAAACTTATTATAATTACTAACTACTAATAACCATTTTGAGAAACATCTGGCAAAAACTGATTATCCTTTAATCGATAAACATCACTATCAATAGAACCATCAATATTAAGTGTGATTTCTCGCCAACCCGGTGCATCGTCACTTGATAATTGAAAATCATAACATTCAGGTTTAAATTGAAAGCAAGTTGAAGGAGTTGAAAATGCCTTACAATTATGCCACACATAATCTTGTTTTTGATGAATGTGTCCCCACCCAATTCCTTTTACATTGGGATGTTTTTGAATAATTTTCTCTAACTGGTCACTATTTTTTAAAATATGATGATCTAACCAATAGCAACCAGAATTAACTGGATGGTGGTGTAAAAAAACTAATGCGTCTCTATATGGATGTTCAGTTAAAACATTATGTAAAAACTTGAGTTCAGATTCAGGTAAAAAACCATAAGCCTGACCAGAAACTTGGCTATTCAATAAAATAATCAGCCACTTATCTCCTAACAAAACTGCTTTATTGTCAGCAAAATGATAATTTGCAAACACATCTTGCATATACGCATAATTATCATGATTGCCAGCCAACCACACACAAGGAGTATCAAACTTAATTATTTGTTCGGCAAAACGCGCATAAGCTTTTTTAGAACCATCTTGTACAAAGTCACCCGTTGCGACAATTAAATCAAACTTTTTATTACTACGTTCAACTTCATTTATAACCGCTAGAAAGCTTGCATTAGAATTAACACCAAGCAATGAAGCATTGTCATCAGCAAAAAGATGAGTATCAGTTATATGTAATATTTTACCGTAATTTTTATTACAGATTGGAAGTTTTAGAAATGACTCCAAAATTCACCCCAATTGTCTATTAATCTATAATCATGGTTAATAATGTCAACAACACAATAGACATTGTGACTGAAAAAACAGTTTATTATAAATCCTAGCATTCTATTAAAGTGTAAAATAGTTCTCACATTTATGAAAGAAATAATTAAAAATGATGCCTAAAAAGTTATTTCCACTCTTTTCTTAAGAGCTCATGATTAAGTTCTAACCACTGAAGCGCAATAATTGATGCAGCATTGTTAATCACTCCATCTTTAACCCATTGATAAGCTTGAGTTCGACTTACTACATGAACTTTAATATCTTCACTTTCTTCGTCAAGACCATGAATGCCTTCAGCGGTTGATGAGTCAACTTCACCCACCAAAATGTGCAATTGTTCAGTTAAACCTCCAGGAGATGCTAAATAACTGATGATGGGTTTACATCGACCAATAACAACTCCCGCCTCCTCCATTGCTTCACGTCTTGCTACTTCTTCAAATGATTCATTCTCATGATCCATCATACCGGCAATAAGTTCTAGTATCCAAGGACTATCTTGGGTTTCAATCGCAGCAATCCGGATTTGCTCAATTAGCACAACTTCATCACGTTTTACATCATATGCTAAAAGTACAACCGCTTGCCCACGCTCTAAAATTTCACGAGTTACAATCTCACTAATTGAACCATCAAATTTTCGATATTGAAAACGATATTCAAGCAAAGAAAAAAAACCTTTGTACAAGATTCGTTTTGTTAAATTAAACACATCATTTTTGTCAAAATTTACCAGACTGTTTTTAATTTTCATAAAAGTTCCCGAATTTAAACTGAATTTGAATAAAAAGTGCGAATGACACACAAACTATACTTACTATATACTAATTATCTGTTAAAATTACGCCATTAAAAATACTACTATATTTTAATGATTTTTAAAGAGAAGATTGATGAAAAAAACCTTAACCTTTTTAATTGGCTTAGCGTTAAGCCAATCTGTCTTTGCTGAAAATTTGATACAAGTTTATGAACAAGCAAAAGAAACTAACCCAGATCTACGCAGTTCATTAGCTGAAAAAAATAAAGCATACGCAGCAATTTCAGGTTCTCGAGCAAGTTTACTACCACAAGTTGGTTTAAGTGCTTCCTATGGTGTTACTCATGGTCGACGTGATACAAGTGGAGTAAAATCTAAAAGTGGCAACTTATACCAAATCGCATTATCTCAAAGCATTTTTAATTTCTCAAATTGGAAAGCCTTAGATATTACTAAAAAACAAGCAAGTATTGCCGATATTGCCTATCAATACCAAGGTCAAACATTAATCTTAAATACTTCTGTCGCTTATTTTAATGTATTAAAAGCACTTGATGCATTAAGCTTTATTGATGCACAGAAAAAAGCAATTGGCCGTCAGTTAGAACAAACGCGTCAACAACATCAAGTTGGTTTAGTTGCAATCACTGATGTACAAAACGCTCAAGCTAACTATGACTTAACTGTTGCACAACAAGTTAATGCATTAAATGATCTAAATAATGCCATTGAAGCACTGCGCCAAGTAAGTGGTCGTTTTTATTCAAGTTTAGCAAGTGTCAATACCAATACATTTAAAACAGAATCACCAGCACAAATCAGCGCACTGTTAAAACAATCTGAAAAATCTAATCTTAATTTATTAACAATGAGGTTAAATCAAGACATAGCGCGTGAACAAATCAAACTCTCACAGGCCGGACATTTACCTACAGCAAGTTTAGATGCATCAACTAATTTGAATAAAACTGATAGATACGGTAATAGCGTAGGGACTGGCGCTCATGGTAAATCTTATTCAGGGAATAACTATGTTGGCGTCAGTGTAAACCTACCTATCTTTTCAGGTGGTGCAACAATGTCTAAAGTTGAGCAAGCACAACAAAATTACGTGAGTTTTAGCGAAAAATTAGAAAGTACCAATCGAGGTGTAATTAATCAAGTTCGCTCATCATACAATAATATTTCATCATCAATAAGTGCCATCAAAGCTTATCAACAAGCGGTAGTTTCTGCACAAAGTTCATTAGAAGCAACCAATTCTGGTTATCAAGTAGGAACAAGAACAATTGTCGACGTATTAACTGCAACAACTCAACTATACAGTTCTAAACGAAATTTATCAGATGCAAAATATAACTATTTAACCAGTTTACTACAATTAAAATATGCAGTAGGAACCTTAACTGCCAACGATTTAGTTTATTTAAACAATATGTTAGGTAAAGAAGTGAGCACTTTAGTGACAATAAAATAACTATTGGTTCTTTTATGACAACTGTTAAAAAAGGCGAGCAAATCGCCTTTTTTATTATGTATAAAAAACACACCTATTACGATATTGCATTCAACACAAATTCAATAAATGCTTTTAGTTTTGGTGGTTGCTGACGATCAGCAGCACAAATCATATTAAGCGGCTTGGCAGGTGGTAAAAATTTTTGTAATATGGGAAATAATTTTTTCTGCTTAATTGGTTCTTGTAACATAGATTTTGGCAACATGGTGATACCTAGTCCTTCAATCGCAGCTATCGCTAACGCTGAAGTCTGATTACTTTGAAATGTCCCTGATATAGGAATATTAACTATTTCACCATTAATCATAAACGACCAAACATGATCTTTTTTATTCTGATTCACATATTGGTAAATCAAGCATTGATGTTTTTGCAAAACGAAATAAAAACCTTATTGTTATTGCAAGAAGACAAGAAAATTTGGAACTTTTACAACAAGAAATTGCAAAATTGCCCCAGCATTAGACGTAATTATAAAACTTTGTGATTTATCACAACCAACCAACGCTTATTCCCTTTTTAATGATTTAGACAGCTATTTATTGAAACATGGATTAATAATGCCGGTTTTGGTCATTACGGCAGTGTTAGTGATCAAGATTTAGTAAAAATAGAATCAATGCTTCATTTAAATATTGAAACCCTAACGATTTTTTTCAACACTGTATGTACGTAAATATCAAAATGAACCCGAAACACAACTAATAAACATCTCCTCCCGAGGCGTGTATACTCTCGTTCCTAATGCGGTAACTTATTGCGCAACAAAATTCTATGTCAATGCTTTTACTGAAGGGCTAGCACAGGAATTAAAGCAAGCTAACGCACAATTAACCGCAAAGGTATTGGCTCCCGCTGCAACAAAAACAGAATTTGGTGAAAAAGCCAATAATGTTAGTGAATACAACTACGATGCAACTTTTACCAAGAACCATACAGCAAAGCAAATGGCCGAATTTTTACTGGCTTTATACGATAGCAACAAAGTTATTGGTGAGATTAATACTAAAGATTTCTCTTTTTCACTAAAAGACAGTATATTTCCCTATTCAGGAAATCCGTCAGAAAATCAAAAGTAAGAAAATAATGAATTTACAAGTAATGTTAAATCGAACAGCAAAATATGATTTTTAGCAAAATTGAACTTTGGCAGTCGTTATTTTGATTGCCAAATTTCAGGATAAAAAGAGAAACATAGCATATTGATTTAAAGTGAAGTTTTATTTACTTCGATCAAAAAATGGCGTTTAAGTGAAATTGGGCGCCAGATATGAAATAGGTTTCTAAGTGTAAACGGAAAGGTTTTTATAGGCTTTTTAAAAAGTTTAAGCAACCAACCATCAGTCCCCTCAACGACATAAATTCAAAACTTGAATGGCAACACATTTATAATAAAAAAAACAGCCCCAAAAAAACTAACGCTACAATTATTTATCAAATAAGCAAATTTTATACTGAAACGCATAGTTTCCTGAAACATCTTAACAAATATATTAACTTGTTAAGATGCAGTTTTTATAATAAAGATATCAATTACGAAATTCGCATTCCTGGTTTAGCACCACTATCTGGTGATAGTAGGTACACACCTTCATCATCACCTTTACCACTCGCACAAAGCACCATACCTTCAGAAATACCAAAGCGCATTTTACGAGGAGCTAAGTTAGCAATCATAATAGTTAAACGCCCAATTAACACCTCTGGGTCAGGATAAAACTGCTTGATACCTGAAAACACATTACGGGTTTCGTCACCAATATCAAGCGTTAATTGAAGTAATTTATCGGATCCTTCAACAAAGCAAGCATGTTTAATTAAAGCAACGCGCATATCGACTTTAGCAAAATCATCAAAATTAATCGTGTCAGCGATAGGCTCTGCAACTTTAGGTTTTGCCGGTTGGGCTAATGCAGCTTGTTGTTTTGTTTCTTCAATCATGTTTGTAATTTTATCCATATCAATACGATTAAATAAAGCTTGAAACTGATTAATTTTATGACTTGTTAAAGCATTATCAATTTCATTCCATTCTAATTTGCTATTTAAAAATGCTTCTGTACGTTCAGCCAATGAAGGCACAATTGGTTTTAAATAGGTCATTAAGATGCGGAATAAGTGAATTCCCATTGAGCAAATATCTTGCAATACTTGATCTTGCCCTTCTTGTTTAGCAACCACCCATGGCGCTTTTTCATCAATATAACGATTAGCTTCGTCAGCAAGTGCCATAATTTCACGAATTGCCTTGCCGGATTCGCGTTGTTCAAAGTAGTCAGCAATCACTTCTGCTTTTTCAACAAACAAGGAATACAGTTCAGGCTCTGCCACTTTATCTGATAATTTGCCGTCAAAGCGTTTATAAATAAATCCAGCTGAACGTGAAGCAATATTAACGACCTTGTTGACTAAATCACTGTTTACACGCTGAACAAAGTCTTCTAAATTTAAATCAATATCATCGATGTGTGATGATAGTTTAGCGGCATAATAATAACGCAAACAATCAGGATCTAAATGTTTTAGATAGGTACTTGCTTGAATAAAAGTACCGCGTGATTTAGACATTTTTGCACCATCAACAGTCACATAACCATGTACAAAAATATTGGAAGGCTTGCGATATTCGCTACCTTCAAGCATTGCTGGCCAAAATAAGCTGTGGAAATAAACAATATCTTTACCAATGAAGTGATACAGTTCTGTATTTGAATTTTTGTCCCAAAACTCATCAAAAATTGGTTTATTTTGTTTATTACAGTAATTTAAGAAAGATCCCATATAACCAATTGGCGCATCTAACCAAACATAAAAATACTTACCTGGCGCATCGGGGATCTCAAATCCAAAATAAGGTGCATCACGGCTAATATCCCACGGTTGTAGGCCTGATTCGAACCATTCTTGCATTTTATTAGCAACTTGATCTTGTAATGTTCCTGAGCGAATCCACTCTTGTAACATATTTGAAAAAGCGGGTAGATCAAAAAAGAAGTGTTCAGAATCTTTCATAACAGGTGTGGCACCAGATACTACTGATTGGGGATTAATTAAATCAATTGGATTATAAGTTGCCCCGCAAACTTCACAGTTATCACCATACTGATCAGGCGCTTTACAGCGTGGACAAGTACCTTTTACAAAACGGTCAGGTAAAAACATCTGTTTTTCAGGATCGAATAGCTGTGAAATAACTTTAGTTTTAATATAACCATTCGCTTTCAAACGCTTATAAATTTGCTCTGATATCTCACGATTTTCTGGGCTATGGGTTGAATGGTAATTATCATAACTAATATTAAAGCCAGAAAAATCACGTAGATGTTCGGTTTTGACTTCACTAATCATCTGCTCTGGAGTAATTCCCAATTGCTGAGCCTTTAGCATAATTGGCGTGCCATGGGCATCGTCAGCACAAATAAAATAGATCTCATTACCACGCATACGTTGATAGCGTACCCATACATCAGCTTGAATGTGTTCTAGCATATGACCTAAGTGAATGGCACCATTGGCATAAGGAAGTGCACAAGTCACCAATATTTTGCGTTGAGTTGTCATGTTGATTTATTACCCTTTTTTACATAATGGCAGAAATAGTACATCAATCGTGGGATTATCGCTAGATTTATGCCATAATTTGATAAAATTTATATACTCAATTTACTTTTCAAACAGCAAATAATCATTTTTTAGGGAGGTAAACCAATTTACTGTTTACCGCTTTATTATTTAAGGTATTTTACGCTTTTAATGCAAAATAATTGGAAATAAAACGAGTATAAATACTAAGGCATAAAGAGATAACCACAATGAACACTGAAGTAAAAAAAATTCTTGAAAATTTTACTCATTCAACTCTACAAAAAAATTTACTTGAACTTGGAGCAATAAAAAAATACGAAATAGTTAATCACCACTTAACTATAAATTTAACAATGCCTTTCGCTTGGCAATCTACTTTTGAAGAATTGAAAAAAATAACCACTCCAAAATTGCTTAAACTTAACAGCGTTAATGAAGTTGACTGGCATATTGAATATAAAATTGCTACTTTAAAACGTGCTAATAACCAAAATGCCATTAATAATATAAAAAACATTATCGCGATAAGCTCAGGAAAAGGCGGTGTGGGCAAATCATCAACAGCGGTCAATCTTGCGCTAGCTTTACAAAAACAAGGCGCTAAAGTGGGGATCTTAGATGCAGATATTTATGGTCCCTCAATCCCAACCATGCTAGGTACAGAAAACCAGCAACCATTAACACCCGATAATAAACATATGACACCAATCATGGCATATGGGCTTGCTAGTAATTCCATTGGTTATTTGGTTGATCCTAATGGTGCTATGGTATGGCGTGGACCTATGGCAAGTAAAGCACTATTACAGATTTTACAAGATACGCTTTGGCCAGAACTCGACTATCTTGTCATTGATATGCCTCCAGGCACAGGGGATATCCAATTAACCCTAGCGCAAAACATTCCAGTTACTGCTGCTGTGATTATCACAACTCCTCAAGATATTGCTTTAATCGATGCAAAAAAAGGTATTACCATGTTTAATAAAGTAAACATCCCAACACTAGGAATTATTGAAAACATGAGTTACCACATTTGCGAACATTGTGGACATCATGAGGCCATCTTTGGTGAAGGTGGTGCAAAACATTTAGCTGAGCAATATCAAACCAAATTGCTAGGGCAAATTCCACTTCAAAAAATGTTACGCCAAGATCTTGATACAGGAAAGCCCACTGTCATTAACCACCATGATAGCGAATTTAGCCAACTTTATTATCAAATTGCAGGAAGTATTGCTAGTGAGTTATATTGGCAAGGTGAAGCTATTTTGCCTGATATTGCTTTTAAGACATTGTAACTTAAAAATCCAACTATTGGCTGTAAAAACAGCCAATACTAATTACATATCATTTCTATTAATTCAATAACTACTCAAATTTATTCATCATTTTGAACAATAACATTATTAACGATAATAGAAATCGGCTAATTCATCACTTAAAACAAGTTCGAGCTATTGTTCAGAAGTTGTTTTAGTTCTATATTGGATCAGCTCTAAATCTATTTATCCCTAACAAGTGCAACAACTTCAATTCATTGGAAGGCATTACACTGTCAACAACGTTATTAGTTACAACACTAAGGAAACTGTTATGCAAAAAAGAGTTAATGAAATCACCATGCGCGGAGCACCTATTACTTTGTTAGGCACACAAATTAAAGTTGGCGACACAGCGCCCAATTTTATCGTGCAAAATTTAAAAATGGAGCCCATTAAATTGTCCGATTTTAAGGGTAAAATCAGAATTATTAATTCGGTTCCATCCATTGACACCTCAGTATGTAGTGCTCAAGTGCATCGCTTTAACGTCGAAGCGGCAAAATTAAAAGACACAGTGATATTTTCAATTAGCGTCGATTTACCTTTTGCCTTAAATCGCTACTGTGCTGCTGAAGGTATTGATGCAGTTAAAGTCACCTCAGATCATAAAGAACTCAACTTTGGTTTAAAATATGGAGTTGTTATTGAAGAGTTGCGATTACTTTCCCGAGCTGTATTTGTCATTGATAAAAACGACAAAATTGTTTATGTGGAATATGTCAAAGAAACCTCTTCTGAACCTGATTATGACAAAGTCCTAGCTGCAGCTAAAGCACTAGAATAAATCGCTATAATGAAACATCGCCCTCAAATACTAATATTGGTGGCGATTAAGTTTAAGATTTATTCTTAGCAACTATTTAATAGACAAACATATTCAGTTATAATCAAAAGTAATCTAATATTCCCTCCAAAATCTTAATCATGAATAATAGTATTAACCGATCTCGGGTTTGGTCATCAATTCTTTGCCTTGCATTTGCGGCATTTATTTTTAATACAACGGAATTTGTACCTGTCGGGCTATTACCCAATATTGCTGAAAGCTTTTCAATGGACGTAGCTCATGCTGGATTATTACTCACCATTTATGCCTGGGCTGTTTCGTTATTATCATTGCCACTCACAGTATTAACATCAAAAATGGAACGAAGGAAGCTACTTATCCTTTTATTTTGTCTATTTATAGGTAGTCATATTTTAGCTGGAGTCGCATGGAATTTTTACAGCTTAATGATAGCAAGAATTGGTATTGCTTGTGCACATGCGGTATTTTGGGCAATTACAACACCACTTGCAGTTCGGTTAGCGCCCAATGGTAAAAAAGCTAAAGCAATGGGCTTTATTGTTATTGGCGTATCGATGGCAACCATTCTAGGTATTCCAATTGGCACCATCATAGGACAACTCGTTGGCTGGCGCGTGACTTTTTTATGTATTGCTGGTATCGCTTTTTGCGTGATGATATTACTACTCCGCTTATTGCCTACTGTACCAAGCATGGATATTATCTCTATCAAAGATATTCCAATGGTATTAAAACGCCCAATACTGCTAAACATTTATTTATTAATTGCCATTATTATTGCGGGTCACTTTACTGCCTATACCTATATTACGCCATTCATGAAAAATATTGGTGGATTTAACCAAAATGTTATCGTCCTTTTATTATTAGTTGTAGGTTTTTCTGGAATGATTGGTAGCGTTATTTTTGCAAAATATGCTGAAAAAAATCCAACCGCAATTTTCATCATCCCTATGCTATTACTGATTACTTGCTTATTATCGCTTTATGTATGTTCATTCACGCTTTATACTGCAATCATTCAATGTTTAATTTGGGGGCTTTCCATTACAATTATTGGAATGGTTATGCAAAGCAAAGTAATTGATGCCGCACCCGATGCCACAGATATAGCCACTTCAGTCTATTCTGGTATTTTCAATATTGGAATAGGAGGCGGTGCTTTTATAGGCAGTAAGGTATTAATTTTACTTTCAATTGATTACATTGGTTATGTTGGTGCGTGTTTTGTCATCATCGCACTATTATTATTCTACTTTTTATCTAGAAAATTATGGAATAATAAAACGGTTATTTAAAAAAGGGTTATGTAAAAAATATTATATAAAAACCTTAGGGTAAGGAAACAGCATTATTTATTTTATAACACAAATAAATAATGCTGAACAATACTAACATTTACCTTATGATTTACTTAAAGACTCTAACTGTTCCCATCTTTCAAAAACAGCTTCTAATTCAGCCTCTTTATCTGCCAAAGATTGTAAAATTAGACTAGTAATTTCATGAGTTTGATTAAAAAAGTCACTTTGACCAATTTGTGCTTGTAAATCAGTAATCTCTAATTCTAATTGTTCTATTTTGCTTGGTAATTGTGCCAATTCTCGTTGTTCATTATAACTCAGTTTAACTTTCTTTTTAGCGGTTCGCTCACTACTTTGATTATTAGTAGCGCCTAATTCTTTTTTAGGTTGCTCAAGTTTATTAACTGTCGTTACTTTAATTGGTTGTGCCTGCTGCTGTTGTTGCAGAGCATCGGCATAACCACCAGCATAAACACCAATATGGCCTTTTTCTTCAAAAAACCAACATTGAGTGACCACATTATCAACAAATTGCCGATCATGACTAACCAACAAGACAGTTCCTTGATAATCATTCACTAACTCTTCTAGCAATTCTAATGTTTCAATATCAAGATCATTGGTCGGTTCATCAAGTATTAATAAATTGCTAGGTTTTAAAAATAGTTTAGCCAGCAATAAACGATTACGCTCCCCACCAGACAGTGCTCGTACAGGTGTTCTGGCACGTTTAGGCGGAAATAAAAAGTCCTGTAAATAACCAAGTACATGGCGTGAACGACCATTTACCATTACCTCTTGTTTACCTTCGGCTAAATTGTCCATCACTGTTTTTTCAGGATCGAGCTCTAACCGATACTGGTCAAAATAAGCCACTTCAAGCTTAGTGCCACAATGCACATTACCTGATGTTGGCTCTAAATTACCTAACATCAATTTAAGTAAAGTTGTTTTACCAATTCCATTAGGGCCAATCAGTGCTATCTTATCACCACGCAATACTTGCACACTAAAATCATTCACGAGTAACTTATCTTCAACTTGATAAGTTACATTATCAAGTTCAAAAACAATTTTTCCTGAACGTAATGCCTCCTCGATTTGCATTTTAGCACTACCCATAACTTGGCGACGCTCATTATATTCTTGGCGCATTGCTTTTAATGCCCGAACTCGCCCTTCATTACGAGTACGACGAGCTTTAATACCTTGCCGAATCCAGACCTCTTCTTGGGCAAGTTTTTTATCGAATTCTGCATTTTGCAACGCTTCAACACGCAATGCTTCTTCTTTACCAAGCAAATAGTTATCATAATTCCCACTCCAAGACGCAATTTTACCTCGATCCAGATCAATAATACGCGTTGCCATTTGACGAATAAACGAACGATCATGGGAAATGAACACAATACTGCCATTAAAACTTTTCAAAAAATCTTCCAACCATTTAATGGTTTGAATATCCAAATGATTGGTTGGTTCATCAAGCAATAAAACTGTTGGCTGACAAACCAACGCTTTGGCTAATGCGGCTTTACGCAACCACCCACCCGATAACGAAGACAACAACGCATCACCATCAAGCGATAATGAAGAAATAACATTACGAATACGGCTATCTAATTGCCAACCATTTTGATGATCTAACTGTTCTTGCATTTTAGCTAATTTATCTAAATTACTTTCGCAAGGATCGTGCTCAACACGATGAGCTAAATCATAGTAATCTCGTAATAACTGTGCTTGTTCGTGTAATCCTTCTGCCACAAAATCAAACACACTACCTTGCACATCACGAGGAGGATCTTGTTGCAATCGTGAAACAATCACATTATTTTCATAAATAATTTGCCCTTCGTCTAATGGCACTTCTTTATTTAAAACTTTAAGTAAAGTCGATTTTCCAGCACCGTTACGACCAACAAGACAAACACGCTCATTTGGCTCAATAGACATATCGATATGATCAAGCAAGGGCGCATCACTAAATGAAAGATAAGCATTGGTAAGATTAATTAATGACATAGTTATTGGTGGTTTTTATTTAGATATTAAGTAATAAAGCATTATTCTATCATAAAGTGACCAAAGGCAACTAAAGCAAATACAAAAGATAAACCAATATATAAGAATTACTGGCATTATTTATACTTTCATTGTAACTACCTCAAACTTAGTACACAACTGACGTAGAAAATTAAGCTGCCTGTTTTAATGTTTTATATTTGAACAGTGTCATGTTATTTAATGCCTCATGCGGTCTTTCGGTGTTATACTTCGGTTATTTGCCTTGCTTGCGCTAAGTTGTTAAAAAGATATAAATCGAGTACTTCAGTACGATAGGTACGATTAAATCGTTCAATATAGCCATTTTGGTAAGGGCTACCGAGCTCCATATAATCAATGGCTATATCATGTGGATCGACTACACTAATTCATACAACTTTTTTAATGAGTAAGGTAAATTTATCAGTAAAGGAACATGCTAGATGACACGATTAAAAAAAAATATCGATATTTTGAATATTCTTACTTATAAAATTAAAAGTTGGGATAGAGAAAATGATCTTATAGAACTATCAGAGCTAATATCTGATTTAGAAAAATTTAGTAGAAAAGAAAGATCTTTGTACTATAAAGAGTTTTTTTCCGATGTTGCATTAGCTGAAAAATTAATATACTTGTATAAAAATGAAAATTTAACCAAAGAAACTACT
>NZ_LZHB01000071.1:0-52558 GCF_001690345.1 Gilliamella sp. Gris3-2 | reverse complement strand
GCTATCAGTCTTATGGTACAAGACGAATTCTTTTTGATTTACAGAAAGAGAATATTTGGGTGTCACGCCGTTACATTGCTCGGGTGATGAAAGCCTTATTGCTGGTATCAAAATACACCGTTAAACGTTATCAATCTCACACTACGGAAGTGAATGAAACCGCCACAGAAAATCACCTGCAACGACAATTTGATGTAGGTGATAAAAAACAAATTGTTGTTGCGGATTTAACCTATATTCAAGTTAAGCAACGTTGGAACTATTTATGTGTTTTAGTGAACTTATCCGATAGGCAGATTGTCGGTTACCATGTTGGTCAACATAAAACAGCAGAGCTTGTTATGTCGGCATTAAGTCAAATTAAACTGCCATTATCAAAATTGGATTTATTTCATTCAGACCGTGGTAAAGAGTTTGATAATCGGTTATTAGCGGATTGTTTTAAGACATTTAATATCACGCATTCATTAAGCAAGAAAGGGTGTCCATATGACAATGCGGTAGCGGAAGCGACATTTAAAACAATTAAAACGGAATTTGTAAAAGGCCAACGTTTCAACTCAACAGCTGAGTTACAACGCGCTTTTTCGGCTTATGCTTATTGGTATAATCATAAACGATTACATTCTTCGTTAGGCTACTTGCCTCCCGTTGAATTTAAAAAACACTTACCCCTTAATTTTTTTGTTTGAAAATGTGTTGCCATTCCACTATTTGCCACAAAAAAGTCCATGCACTGAAATTGGAGGTACTGAAACTGGCTTACTAAAGTCAATTGAAAGGCTTGAGCTGTATGCGGAGAAATTCGCTCGTACAGTTCTTAGGGGAGGGCACAACAGTAATGTTGTGTCCTTACCCGACCAGCAATATTACAAAAACGTTACAATTTTGTTTCAAATTTGTTTCAAAACCCAGCGAATGCTGGTTTTTTTTATGCTGATTTGGTTAATTAAAAAGCTAAACTACGTAGGTTAAATATTTTTAAGAATTAAGATTATTTAGGAAATAAATATTATTTAATATTATTAGGTTATCTAATTTAATAAATCCTATACTTAAACACATGTTTTACGAAACTGCTGGTCAAAATTAGGGCTTGAGGAAAAGAATTAAAGAAAATTTATTTTTTTTTAACAATTTTGTTATCCAATTTGTTAGAATAGACGGCAACTAGACTTATTTTAATTTTATAAATTTGGAGTGAATATGGTTGTTGCTGTTAATAAACGTTCTGTAATGACATTATTTTGTGATACAACAGATATTTACGGGCATCAGATTCGTTTTGTTCTGGCAGAAAAAGGGGTAACTGCGGAAATAGAGTTTGTAACGGCAGATAATTTACCACAGGAATTATTGGATCTTAATCCATATAGTTCAATTCCAACTTTAATTGATCGTGACCTTACGTTATATGAACCACATATTGCGTTAGAATATTTGGATGAACGCTTTCCACATCCACCATTGATGCCTGTTTATCCTATCGTTCGCGCTAATTCACGATTAACAATGTACCGTATTAAAAAAGAGTGGTATAGTGCATACGAAACAATTATTGCTGATCCTAATAGTGATGCTGCTAAAACAGCACGAAAAAATCTTCTTGATGATCTTGTTTCGATTTCGGTTATGTTTAAAGAAAAAGATTATTTTATGAGTGATGATTTTACATTATGCGATTGTTACTTTGCGCCGTTACTTTGGCGTTTGCCATTGCTTAGTATTGAATTACCAAAAGTAGCTGAAAAGAGTTATTTAGCTTATATGGCGAGAGTTTTTGAACGCCCTGCTTTTATTAATTCATTAACTGAAGCAGAAAAAAAGATAAGATCATAAACAATTAAATTTATCTTTATTTACGATAATTTTAGCCAAGGTAGCCTTGATGGAACTTGAACAAATGACGCCACGTCGCCCTTATCTATTTAGGGCTTTTTATGACTGGATTTTGGATAATGATTTAACACCTTACATTGTGGTTAATACTTCTGTATATGGAGTGTTAGTGCCGCAGGAATTTATCCGAAACAATCAAATTGTACTGAATATTGCCCCACAATCCGTTGGTCAATATTTGGCTACTAATGAACAAATTGAATTTAATGCTCGCTTTTCTGGTGTGCCACAACATATTGTGGTACCAATGGCTGCGATTGAGGCAATTTATGCTCGTGAAAATGGCGTGGGTATGGGATTTGAAGATGAACCACAATATAGTATACAGAGTGTATCTTTGTCCTCACAACCTAAACAATCTAAATCAAAACCTAATCCATTTCGTGTTGTAAAATAATTTGTCATATTGTTGATTAACGGTGATTCGCTATGATGCATGAAGTAGATTTATCGTTGATTATGTTAAAAATAGCGAAAAAATAGTAGATGAATGAGTAATGAAATCGAATTAAAGTTTGAAATTAATACTAGTGATATTGCTAATTTAAGATATTTTCTAGATCAATGGGCTGATAGCGACGAAGTTGAATTTTTAACGATATCACCGGTAAAAAACAGTTTTACAAAACTCAATTTGACTAGTACCTATTATGACACAAGCGATTATTACCTACGTAATAATCAGTGTGGATTGCGAGTAAGGGAATGCGAAAGTGATAACGAAAAAGAGTTTGAAATCACCTTAAAGCGAGATAGCAAGTCTGTGTCTGGATTACATGAGCGTGCTGAATTTAATGTTGACTTACCTAATTCAGAACCCAATTTAGCTGTATTACCACATATGGCATTACCCTATAATTGCGATATTGAGCGGTTACAACGAGATTTATTACCATTGTTCAGTACTGATTTCAAAAGGCAAACTTGGTTAATTTCTTTTGCGAGTAGCGAAATTGAGGTAGCACTAGACCAAGGGGAAATTAAGTCAAACAAAAAAGTTAAAATCATTCAAGAAGTCGAATTAGAACTCAAACAAGGTAATAAACAAGACCTGTTTAATTTTGCTCTTGAATTAAGCCGTTTCCATTTGCATCTTTTTTCACAAAGTAAAGCTGCTAGGGGCTATTGTTTACTGAAAAATGCATCACTTAAAACTTGTCAATTTGATTTTCAAGCCCATCAAGATCTAGCAAGCCTGTTAAGATTTTGGCAACAAAATGAAGAATATGCATTAGAAGTTAATGATTTAGAGTTATATAAACAAACGCTAAACCAAATAAATTATATTCTAATAGATAAAAATCTTCCTTTTGAGCCTGAATTTACACAATGGCAAATGGCATTATTGACTATTAACTCTGTAAAAGAATTTGCTTTTAGTGAGATTAATACAAAGTTCAGGCTTATGTTGATCGCAAATATGACTATTAATCAATGAAATAAAAAGTAAAATAATGAAGCTTTCTTTTTTAAATTACCGTTCTTGTTTTTGCTGTTTTATGGGGTGCTAGATAGCACTTTTTTAGTTGGACGAGAACTTCTTGTTGAGAATATGGTTTTTAGCTATGCAAAGGTTAACCCATATATTTGGGACGATTCTTTTTTATCATTAATTATTCATATAGTTTTGCCTAATACTTTTAATCAGTTAGCAAATCTGGTTTTAATTTTTATTACTTCAGCCATAATCTTGCACAAGAATTCGGTCTATCGAGTCAATAAAAAGAATCTGCTTTGTGTGTTTTTAATTGTTTTTTTTATAATAATAGGTATCAATGGTTATCAGGTGATATTTGAGCGACAGGTTCTTGGATTTTTATATTATGCTATAGTGCCCTATTATTTTACTTATATAGAAAGCCTCTATATAGGCATATTTAGATTAGCTTGTTATATTTGGATAATAATGGCGATTTATTTAGGGATAAAACTACTGCGAACAGCTTTCGTAACAGAGCCAAATATGATTGTATTATCCTCGGACAATAGTCAAAAAACTCATTTATCTTTATTTATTCTATTATTTAATTTTTATTATCTATCTATTGTCTTATTTTGCTTAAATTTCTTTTTTGTTCCTAAAGCTCCTCTGGATTCTATAGGTCCCCTTGAATACCATATTAGAACTATTATTTTTTATTCAGTTTTTTTATTGATTGTAAATACGATTGGTTATTTTGTTTTGCGAAAACAATTTAAAACTGTTTATGATAATTTACAGGTGAAGTCATTAATTTCAAGTTCTGTCATTGCTTTTGTGTTAACATCGTTGGCAGCAATAATTGTTTTATTTTTCAATATATATTGTCTGAAATGGTTTGATGAGGTTGCAGATTCATTAACAGACAGCGAAATAATGGTTATTGTTATAACAGATATTATATTATTTCTTCTTATTCTATGTGCAATAGGTTCGGTAGTTGTTAGTAAAACAGCAAAAGCATTTTTTGGGAAAGAAGTTAATTTATCCAGTTTTGTTGAGTCAAAGTCAGAATAAAATTTGTACAAATTAGTTTATTGGTAACATTTTTACATTAATTATAATGGGCATTGTTCTATAATAGACAAGGTTGCCTTATATTAATTGCAAGAATTGTTGCCTGAAATTTTTACTTTTTTCGGTATGATATTTTTTTATCTATACAACAATATAATGACGGTTTTTATTAGGATATATGGTTATATATAGCTCCAGTAAAGGTCTTTTTACTCCAAAAAGACTTTGCACCTATAGTAATATAAAATAAAGGGTTTAAAGAAGTTGTATATTCTTTATGAATCATTCCTAAAAACAATACTCAATTAAAAATTATCTCATCATTTTCGACACTTTTTTATTTTGTATATAAAATACTATATAACTTACAAAAGTTACTTATAATATATTCTTATTTTGCTGATATTATTTTGTGAAGAAATTTCTAAGAGAGCTTGCTTATGTCAGAATTTAACCTTCCAGTTTCTTCTTTGCTTGAACAACAAAAGCAAAAAGTTGCCTCTCAACTTAAACAATGTCAATCAAACGAAATACAAGCTAATCTAGATATTTTAGTGCGAAGTAATTTTTTGGTAGATGCATTTTATCGATTTCCTAACTGGCTAACAGAAATCAGCCAAAATCCCCCACAGGCAGACGAAAGACAGTATTACCAAACTTGGTTAAATGAAAAATTAATAGCAGTTTCAGATGAAACTGAATTCATGAAGATTTTAAGGCAATTTCGTCGTTATATTTTAGTCCGGTTAGCATGGTCTCAACTAGTTCATATCAGTAATGATGAGCAGATTTTATTACAATTAAGTGAACTAGCTGAGGTGATAATTGTTACAGCTCGTAATTGGCTTTATGAGCTTAGTTGCAAAGAGTGGGGGACACCTTACAATGCTCAAGGTCAGACGCAGCCACTGCTGATTTTAGGTATGGGAAAATTAGGTGGTGGAGAACTTAATTTCTCGTCCGATATTGATTTGATTTTTACCTATCCCGAACATGGACAAACACAAGGAGGGCGGAGAGAGTTAGATAATGCTGTATTCTTTACACGTTTGGGACAACGTTTGATCAAAGCGTTAGACCAAATTACAGAAGATGGATTTGTTTATCGCGTTGATATGCGCTTGCGGCCACTTGGTGATGGTGGACCTTTGGTGCTGAGTTTTTCTGCTATGGAAGATTACTATCAAGAACAAGGGCGCGATTGGGAACGTTATGCAATGGTTAAAGCTAAAGTGCTTGGTGATCAACAATCTCCTTATGTCAATGAGCTTTATCAAATGTTAAAACCATTTGTTTATCGTCGCTATATTGATTTTAGTGTTTTACAATCATTGCGTAATATGAAAAGCATGATTGAACGTGAAGTGCGTCGTCGTGGTTTAAAAAATAATATTAAGCTTGGTGCTGGTGGGATTCGTGAAATAGAGTTTATTGTACAAGTTTTTCAGCTTATTCGTGGTGGAAGAGTAGTGGGGTTGCAAACTCGTTCGCTATTAAATGCGCTTGATGTGATTGAACAAGAATCGCTACTTGCATCGAATGAAGTATCGTTATTACGAGAAAATTATCTATTTTTACGCCGTTGTGAAAATCTTCTACAAGCTATTGCTGACGAACAGACCCAAACCTTGCCAGATAATGCACTGGATCAAGCTCGTTTAGCGACAAGCATGGGCTTTAATCATTGGCATGATTTTGAACAAGCGTTATTAGTGCGGATGCAACATAACCGCCAAATTTTTAATGAACTTATTGGCGAAAACGAATCAGAATCTACCTCAACGACTAAGCCTTATAACGATCAATTTGACGATCTTTGGGTGCCTGATCTTCAAATAAGCGATGTTAGTGCAATATTACCTACCTATTCAGAAACAGAAGTTACGCAGATCTACCAAATGCTAGTGCAATTTCGTGATGATATAGGTAAACGTACCATTGGCGTACGGGGGCGTGAAATCCTCGATCAGTTAATGCCACGTTTGTTAGAAGCTGTCTGTAGCGAAAAGCAAGCAACAATGGTGCTATCAAGGATTTTGCCGTTACTTGTTAATATTGTTAGTCGTACCACTTATTTAGAACTGTTACTTGAATATCCGACTGCTTTGAAGCAATTGATTCGTTTATGTAGTGCTTCACCAATGATTAGCGATCAGCTGGCTCATTACCCTATATTATTAGATGAGCTTATTGATATCAATTCGCTTTATCAGACTGTTGCTCCAAATGAATATAAAAGCCAGCTTTATCAATATTTATTGCGTATTGAAGTTGATGACGAAGAACAACAACTTGAAGCTTTACGTCAATTTAAACAGATGCAATTGTTGCATATAGCTGCTTGCGATGTTGAGCATGTATTAACTACCATGAAGGTCAGTGATCACCTAACTTATGTGGCTGAATCATTATTAGATTTTGTCATACAAATGGCTTGGAATCAAATGGTTACTCGCTATGGCAAGCCTGAGCATTTGGCTGATAATCATAAAGGCTTGGTGGTAATTGGCTATGGTAAATTAGGCGGTTGGGAACTGGGTTATGGTTCGGATCTCGATTTGGTTTTTTTACATGATTGTCCAGTTAATAGTATAACTAACGGCAATAAGCAGATAGATAGTCGTCAATTCTATTTGCGTTTAGTTCAGCGAATTATTCATCTATTTAATGTTCGTACTAGTTTTGGGATTTTATATGAAGTTGATGTAAGGCTTCGCCCCCAGGGTGATGCAGGATTGCTTGTTTGTAGTTTAGATTCGTTCGAAGATTACCAAATGAATGAAGCTTGGACTTGGGAGCATCAAGCATTAGTCAGAGCAAGAGCTATATATGGAGAAGGTGAATTAATAAAACGTTTTAACCAAATTCGTCATAATGTACTTTGTAAAAAGCGTGATGAAGTTGTATTAAAAAAAGAAGTGCGTGAAATGCGTGAAAAAATGAGAGTACATCTAGGTAGCACTCAAAACAATTTATTTAACTTAAAAATTGATGAAGGAGGAATAGGAGATATTGAGTTTATATCGCAATATCTTGTGCTTAATTATGCTAATAAATATCCTAAAATGACAAAGTGGAGCGATAATGTTCGGATTTTAGAACTTGCGACAAATTATCAAATAATGGATAGCCAAGAAGCAGAGCAGCTAACACAAGCCTATATCGATATGCGCAACAAAATTCATAGATTAGCATTGCAATTACAATCTAGCACGGTTAATAGTTCGCAATTTGTGCAAGAAAAACAAATAGTCAACCAATGCTGGCTAAAATGGTTAACATAATAAATTGGCTTTTTATTTTAATGTTTGGTTTGGAATGGCAACACATTTTCAAACAAAAAAATTAAGGGGTAAGTGTTTTTTAAATTCAACGGGAGGCAAGTAGCCTAACGAAGAATGTAATCGTTTATGATTATACCAATAAGCATAAGCCGAAAAAGCGCGTTGTAACTCAGCTGTTGAGTTGAAATGTTGGTCTTTTACAAATTCCGTTTTAATTGTTTTAAATGTCGCTTCCGCTACCGCATTGTCATAAGGACATCCTTTCTTGCTTAATGAATGCGTGATATTAAATGTCTTAAAACAATCCGCTAATAACCGATTATCAAACTCTTTACCGCGGTCTGAATGAAATAAATCTAATTTTGATAATGGTTGTTTAATTTGGCTTAATGCCGACATAACAAGCTCTGCTGTTTTATGTTGACCAACATGGTAACCGACAATTTGCCTATCGGATAAGTTCACTAAAACACATAAATAGTTCCAACGTTGCTTAACTTGAATATAGGTTAAATCCGCAACAACAATTTGTTTTTTATCACCTACATCAAATTGTCGTTGCAGGTGATTTTCTGTGGCGGTTTCATTCACCTCCGTAGTATGAGATTGATAACGTTTAACGGTGTATTTTGATACCAGCAATAAGGCTTTCATCACCCGAGCAATGTAACGGCGTGACACCCAAATATTCTCTTTCTGTAAATCAAAAAGAATTCGTCTTGTACCATAAGACTGATAGCTCTGATTAAATAGCGTCACGATTTTATCGGCATAAAGCCCTACTGATTTTTGTCTATTCAATTTACACTGATAATAAGCATAATGTCTTGATAATCCTAAATATTGACATAGCTTTGTTATGCTATAACGATGCCGATTTGCTTTTAGGATAGCGATTTTCGTCCTATTATCAGTGCTGCTTGCTTTAAAATATCGTTTTCCATACGCAGCTGTTTAAGCTCTTTACGCAACGCGATTAACTCTTGTTCTTGTGGACTGCGATTATCTTTTGTTTTAAATGAACCACTTTGGCTTGCTTGCGTTATCCAACGGTCCAATGCTGATGGTGTCAAATCATATTCTGCAACGATTTCACTACGTGATTTACCATGTTGATAAAGACTGACCATTTGCTGTTTAAAATCATCTGTGAATATTCGTCTTTTGCGTTTAATCTTATTCATATTTGTTCCTTTTTTAGTTGTGATAAGTTTACCTTACCCCTTAAAAAAGTTGTATGATTTAGTGTAGCCGATCCAGTTTAACTTTATTGTTGATTTAAAATTTCTAGGAAATGTAAAAATCAATGCCACATTAATGGCATTGATGAAAAAAGTTAAAGTATATGTATATTAAGCCACTATTTTGCTTCCTTCCATAAAATCATATCTTGTTTTTCAAGTTCTGAAGCATCAAAGCCGATGGTTGTTGCCATATCTTCGCGGTCAAAAGCAATATCGCCACCATTAACAGCAAGATCACCTTTTTTAATCCCTTTAAAATCAAACAAATTGGTATCACACAGATGGGATAGGGTGATGTTTTGTGTTGCTCGGAACATGGTTTCAATGCGTCCGGGAAACTTTTTATCCCATTCATTGAGCATTTCTTTAATTACTTGCCTTTGTAAGTTGGGTTGTGAGCCACAAAGATTACAAGGAATAATCGGAAATTGTTTAATTTCAGCGTATTTGGCGATATCTTTTTCTTTGCAATAAGCTAGTGGTCGGATAATGATATGTTCACCTGAATCATTCATTAGCTTTGGCGGCATTGCTTTGAGTTTGCCACCATAAAACATATTTAAAAATAGCGTTTCTAAAATATCATCTCGATGATGGCCAAGGGCAATTTTTGTTGCACCAAGTTCGGTTGCTGTGCGATATAAAATACCACGACGTAGCCGTGAACAAAGCGAGCAAGTTGTTTTACCTTCAGGGATTTTATCCTTAACAATACCGTAGGTGTTTTCTTGCACGATTTTATATTCAATGCCTAACGAATTTAAATATTCAGGCAATACATGTTCAGGAAATTCTGGTTGTTTTTGATCTAAGTTAACTGCTATTAGATCAAAATGTACTGGTGCACTGATTTTTAAGTTGATAAGAATATCAAGCAAAGTATAACTATCTTTACCGCCTGATAAGCAAACCATAATACGATCGCCTTCTTCGATCATATTAAAGTCAGCGATTGCTTCGCCAGTTAAGCGACGCAATCGTTTATGTAGTTTATTTTGATTATATATATTCATTACGATTTTATTGGTTATTCGGCACGGCTCATGTAACGGCGTTCAGCAATATGAATTTTAACTCTTTCATGGTTATCAATATATTCTGGAACCTGAATTACAAGCCCAGTCGATAAAGTAGCTGGTTTAGTTCGCGCACTAGCTGAAGCTCCTTTAATACTTGGCGAGGTTTCAACAATATCAAGTTCAACAGTCTGTGGCAATTCCAAGGCAAGAACTTCACCATCAGCCATTAGCACTTGAATACCATTCATACCGCCTTCAGGGATAAACAATAATTCATCTTCAATTTGCTCTTTTTTGAAGATATAAGGGGTATAATCCTCATTATCCATAAATACATATTCATCACCATCAATATACGAAAAACTAACAGGTCGACGGGATAGTTCAATTGTTTCGAGGATATCATCACCTTTAAAACGTTCTTCAACTTTTCCACCATTTTTTACATCGGTAAAACGCATTTTATAAAGTGTACTGGCACCCCGTGCACTTGGACTTTGAACATCAATATCTTTAACAAGTAATAATTTACCATTATAGGTGACTGCATCACCACGTTTTATTTCATTTGCTTTAGCCATAATATTTATTCTTCACGATTAAAAAAAAGTTAAAAAATTAGCTCGCTATTTTACCGCTAACTTGCTATTGTCACCATCAAAATTTATTGAATAGGCGTGTAAAATAAAGAAAACACTATGACAGATTCATTCCAATGTCGAAAAAACTGTGGTGCTTGTTGTATTGCTCCTTCAATTTCATCAGCCATCCCATGTATGCCTAAGGGTAAACCAGCTGGTATTGCTTGTATTCATTTAGATAACAATTATCAATGTAAATTGTTCTTGCACCCATCAAGACCAATAGTTTGTGGTCGATTAAAACCTTGTATCGAAATGTGTGGTAATAGCCGTTCGCAAGCACTGAATTATTTAACTCAATTAGAACAGCTAACTAAAGGTTAAGTATTGTATATATTTAACAAAACAGTTCGATTATTAGAATTATTTATCTCGCCATCATTTTTTTTTGATACACTTTTACCTATTTTATTTATCAGTAATGATTAATATAAATTTTTAGCTGCCTATTTGGTTGTTAAATAATGTGGAATATAAAAATTTATGCTCCATAAGATGGGCTCTCCTTAACAAAGAAGAATATTGATATGAAAAATAAATTAAAACGAGATTTAAAGGCGCGTCACTTAGCTATGATCGCCATTGGTGGTTCAATTGGCACAGGGCTATTTGTTGCCTCAGGAGCAACTGTTGCTCAGGCAGGTCCCGGTGGTGCTTTGCTTTCGTATGCCATTATAGGTGTAATGGTGTACTTTTTAATGACTAGCTTAGGGGAACTTGCTGCATATTTACCTGTTTCAGGCACCTTTGCAACTTATGGTTCACGTTATGTAGATGAAGCGTTTGGTTTTGCCATTGGTTGGAACTATTGGTATAACTGGGCAATTACAGTTGCGGTTGACCTAGTTGCCGCTCAGCTAGTTATTTCTTATTGGTTTGATGCCGGTCCTTATAGCTGGTTATGGAGTTTATTGTTTTTAAGTATCATCTTTTGTTTAAACTATATTTCAGTTAAAGGCTTTGGTGAAGCTGAATTTTGGTTTTCATTAATTAAAGTTGTCACCGTTATTGTTTTTATTATTGTTGGTTTATTAATGATTATTGGTATTTTCCATGGTGCAGAAGGTGCAGGTTGGCAAAATTGGACCATCAAAGAAGCGCCTTTTGCTGGTGGATTTTCATCAATGATTGGTGTAGCAATGGTAGTTGGATTTTCATTTCAAGGTACAGAATTAATTGGTATTGCAGCTGGTGAATCAAAAGATCCAGAAAAAAATATTCCTAAAGCTATGCGGCAAGTCTTTTGGCGAATACTGTTATTTTATATCTTTGCGATTTTAGTCATCAGTTTAATTATTCCTTATACTGATCCTAATTTACTACGTAACGATGAAACCGATATAAGTGTTAGTCCATTTACCCTAGTATTTGAACATGCAGGATTATTATCAGCTGCAGCATTAATGAATGCTGTTATACTGACTTCAGTTTTATCTGCGGGTAACTCAGGACTTTATGCTTCAACTCGTATGCTTTATGCTCTTGCTAAAGAAGGTAAAGCACCTAAAATCTTTGCAAAATTATCATCATCAGGTGTACCCCGTGCAGCGTTATTAGCAACGACGTTTGTAGCCATGCTTTGCTTCTTAACGTCGATGTATAAAGATCAGGTTGTTTATTTGTGGTTGCTCAATATGTCAGGTATGACTGGTTTTATTGCTTGGTTAGGAATTGCAATTAGTCATTATCGTTTTAGAAAGGGTTACCTTATGCAAGGTCATGATGTTAATCAATTACCATATAAATCAAGCTGCTTCCCATTTGGCCCTGTTTTTGCTTTCGTATTATGTTTAATTATAACACTTGGTCAAAATTACGAAGCCTTCCTACAAGATTCTATTGATTGGAATAGTGTAATTGCAACCTATATCGGTTTACCATTATTTTTAATGATTTACTTTGGCTATAAAATAGTTAAAAAAACAAAATGGGTTAAATACGATCAAATGAACTTTTCTAAAGATGATTAACTCACTAGTTTAGTTTAAATATCTCACTTCTCCGTCGACTTTTGTCGACGGTTTTTTTATTAAAAAAGAGAGAAATAAACAGTTATATAGCGATAAAAGTTTATTCTGATAACGATATTAGCGACTTCGGAAGATGATGCGTGCTTTAGATAGATCGTAAGGTGTCATTTCAACAGTAACTTTATCACCAGTTAAAATACGAATATAGTTCTTACGCATCTTACCAGAAATATGTGCAGTAACGACATGACCATTTTCAAGTTCCACACGAAACATCGTATTTGGAAGAGTATCAAGTATGGTTCCTTGCATTTCAATGTTATCTTCTTTTGCCATTGGGGCCTCTTAATAATAAGTACAAATTAAATATACTCAACTAACTTTCCTCGTCTAAGCACATATAGTGCAAAGGTATCGCGTTGCGCTTTTATGTCATCTATAAAGTATTTTATTCGATGACAAAGTAAAGTTAAGTATAAACACAAAAAGCTGAGTTTAAAATAAATAAACACAGCGGCGAAATAATGCCGAAAAAACTGTCAGATGTAAAGCCCTTTCTACTATTTCTTTGCAGTATAAAGGCCTTGCTGATGAATATAATGCCACACTTCGGGTGGTAACAAATTTTCACAACTGGCTTGGTTGTTAATATTTTGCCTGATCTCAGTAGCTGAAATATCTTCAAGTGGCGTATGTGCAAAAAAGATATAACCATGTGGTGAATTGTGTAGATCTTTAACGTTTGTGGTATTATGCACATCAATCCATTGTTGTAACTCAATGTTATCAGTTTTTTGGGCATAACCTGGTCTACGGCAAATTAGTAAATGGCAATAATCAAGCAGCGTTTTCCATTTACTCCAAGTCGGTAAACTCAATAATGAATCTTGTCCCATAATAAATGCCAATCCTTCACTATTCCCATTTTCTTGTCGCCAGGCTTGAAGCGTTTCGATAGTATAAGAAGGACGTGTTGAAGTTTCAGGTAAGATCTCTCTTACATTCAACGCAAATAATGGTAAACCTTCGATAGCCAATTTTAACATTGCCAAGCGTTGTTCAGTACTCGCTTCGGGTTGTGGTTTATGAGGAGGGATATGATTAGGCAATAAACCAATTTGCTTTAATCCGACTTCATTTGCTAACGAAATAGCAGGGCGAAGGTGTCCATAATGGATCGGATCAAAAGTTCCTCCTAATAATGCAGTTAACATTTATCTAATCCCATAAATTGCATCGATAAATTAAACATTGCGTCCCATATTCGTGCTTGGTTATCATGCTTTAAACTGATTTCGATCTCTGTCAATTTGGCTAATAAATTAAATAGGTCATTAATATCGCAACGGTTTAGATAACTGGTATATATCGTTCTTTTATTTTGCCAAACCTTATATTCATCGAAAACTTGTTTTAATGATTTTTGTTGCAATCCTTTTTTTAAATTGATCATCAATATCAATTCACGTTGAACAATCCGCAATAAAATTAACGGCTCAAATTCATTTATTTTTAACTGTTGTAAAATATGAATGGCTCGTTTTGTTTTATTGGCAATCATCGCATCAGTCCAATGATATGGTGTAAATATTGCCGAATCATTTATATTATTTTCGACTTCATCATAAGAAATGCTCTGATTAGGATACAACAACTTAAGTTGTGCAATAATTTGTGTTAATGCCAGTAAATTGCCTTCATAATAATAGCAAAGCAGTTCAATTGCCTTTGGTTCAATGGTCATTTGTTGTTGTTGCAAATGATTTTTGATCCATTGTGGCAACTGTAAAGTATCGGGTGTAGTGCAATTGATAACCACCAATTTATCCGATAAAGCTTTATACCAAGTAGCGTTTTCTTGCGATTTCGTAATTTTGTTAAGTGTAATAACCAGCGCAATACCAGGGGTTAAAACCTCACTTAGTGTATTGAGTTTGGTAGTGATAGCTGCGTTTAATGAACCCTCACCAAAATTAAGAAAAATCAGAGTATTTGCAGAAAATAGATTCATAGCCTGACAGCTATCATAAATCGCTGTCCAATCGGTTTGATTATCAATTACAAAAGTAAGTTGCTCATCAAATCCTTTTTGTAAAAAGGATTTGCGTAACTCAGTTTGCACATAATGCTGTAAATAGGGATCACTACCTAAAATTAAATAATAGGGAGCCCCCACATTATTGTTAATTTGATCGGCACTAATTTTAATCATGTCAACGTTAATTTACTGCATGAATCGATTTTAATTTACGGATGACTTGTTTAGCCGCTTGTTTAAACATTTCGTTTTCAATTAAGTCTTGTTCAACCGTCTTAGCCAAAGCTTCAGCTGGATTATCAAAAAACGTTCTAAACACGCGTACGCTTATTGGATAAGTCTGTTGACCAGCAATAATAATTTGTGCTTCAATCGTTAACACTAATTGGTATTCGGCTGCCTTACCATCTTGATAAATCGAGATGGTATTGCGACTTAGATTTTCACTTACCATTTTTAACAATGGTACCTGACCTGAAGCATTATTATTCGTTATTATCACATCATTATCGTGTAATAACTCTTTAATATTGCGAGACAATCTGCCATAAGGGTCATAACTTATGTAAGACATCGTTTTAAAACTTTCTGGCACTTCTGTCTCATGTTGTAAGTGAAATCCACATCCTGTTAAGGATATTGTTAATAACATAATTAATGCTAAATATTTTTTCATATTAATAACCGCCTAAATTTAGTTATCAAACAATATTAACCAACAACAAGATTTAATAATTTACCTGGTACATAAATCACTTTACGGATAGCAACATCACTCAAATATTTTTGGATGTTAGGTTCTTGTTTTGCTTGTGACAAAACAAAATCTTGATCGGCATCGGCAGGTACAACAAATTTACCACGGACTTTGCCATTGATTTGTACAACAATGAGTTTTTCGTCCTCAACCATTGCCGATTGATCAGCAACAGGCCAAATTGTATTATCAATCGATTCGTTGTTACCTAAAGCTTGCCACATAACAAAACAAGCGTGAGGCATCATAGGGTAAAGTAGTCGAACAATCGCATTTAAAGCTTCATTCATTAGAGCGCGATCTTGCCCAGTTTCTTGCGGTGCTTTTTGTAAGCGATTCATAAATTCCATCACAGCGGCAATAGCAGTATTAAATGTTTGGCGGCGGCCAATATCATCACTCACTTTCGCTATGGTTTTATGTAATTCACGACGCAATGATTTTTGTTCATTATCTAGAGCTGTAACGTCTAGTTTTGCTGCTACACCTTTTTGGGTATGTTCATAAACTAAACGCCATACACGTTTAATAAATCGGTTTGCACCTTCAACGCCAGATTCTTGCCATTCTAGTGTCATATCAGCAGGTGATGCAAACATCATAAACAATCGAACGGTATCAGCACCATATTTTTCAACCATTTCTTGCGGATCGATACCATTATTTTTTGATTTTGACATTTTGGTCATACCGGCATGAACTAGCTCATTGCCATGACTATCGACAGCTTTAGCAATGCGACCCTTATCATCACGTTCAATAGTGACTTCAGTTGGCGAAACCCAAATACGTTCATTTGTTGGACTGGTATAATAAAATGCATCAGCTAATACCATACCTTGGCAAAGTAGACGTTTTGCTGGTTCATCTGACGATACTAAACCAAAATCACGCATTAATTTATGGAAAAATCTAAAATAAAGTAAATGCATAATGGCATGTTCAATACCACCAACATACTGGTCAACAGGTAACCAATAGTTTGCTGCTTTTTCGTCTAACATACCTTTGTCGTAGTTTGGACAAGTGTAACGAGCATAATACCAAGAAGATTCCATAAAGGTATCAAACGTATCGGTTTCACGTAGTGCAGGTTGACCGTTAACGGTTGTCTTAGCCCAGTTAGGATCTGCCTTAATTGGACTGGTAATACCATTCATTTCAACATTTTCAGGTAAAATAACTGGTAATTGGTCTTCTGGTGTTGGTATGGTTGTACCATCTTCCAGCGTCACCATTGGGATTGGTGCACCCCAATAACGTTGACGCGAAACACCCCAATCACGCAAACGGTAATTAACTTTACGTTTACCAATACCTAATGCAATTAACTTATCAGCAACAGCATTAAATGCTTGATCAAAATCAAGACCATCAAATTCGCCTGAATTAAATAACTTGCCATGCTCAGTATATGCTTTTTCAGAAAGATCTGGTGCGTTACCGTCTTGAGTTAAAATAACAGGATTAATTGGTAAGTTATATTTTGAAGCAAATTCATAATCACGTTCATCGTGCCCAGGCACAGCCATTACTGCACCTGTACCATATTCAATTAACACAAAATTAGCAATCCAAACAGGGACTTTTTTACCTGTTAAAGGATGAATAGCATAAAAGCCTGTGGCAATACCTTTCTTTTCCATGGTTGCCATATCAGCTTCGGCTGTTTTGGTATTTTTGCATTCAGCAATAAATTCAGCAATTTTAGGATCGTTTTGAGCTGCTAATTGTGCAAGAGGGTGCTCTGCGGCAACAGAGACAAAGCTAACGCCCATTAATGTATCAGGACGAGTTGTATAGACGCGTAACTTATCAGGATAATTTTCAACAGCAAAATCAAACTCAACACCTTCAGAACGACCAATCCAGTTACGTTGCATGGTTTTAACTTGTTCTGGCCAACTTTCAAGCGTATCCAAATCATTAAGTAATTCTTCGGCATATTCGGTAATTTTAATAAACCATTGTGGGATTTCTTTACGCTCAACAGGGGTACTACAACGCCAACAACAACCTTCAACCACTTGCTCATTAGCAAGTACGGTCTGATCATTAGGGCACCAGTTAACTGCCGATGTTTTTTTATAAACTAAGCCTTTTTCGTATAACTTAGTAAAAAACCATTGTTCCCATTTATAATATTCAGGACGGCAAGTAGTAATTTCACGATCCCAATCATAACCAAATCCTAAAAGTTGTAATTGCTTTTTCATATAAGCAATATTTTCATAGGTCCATTTTGCAGGTGCAGTATTGTTTTTAACTGCAGCACCTTCAGCTGGCAAACCAAATGCATCCCAACCAATTGGCTGTAGTACATTTTTACCATTTAAACGTTGGTAACGAGAAATGGTATCACCAATGGTGTAGTTACGAACATGACCAAGATGCAAACGCCCAGAAGGGTAAGGTAGCATCGATAAGCAGTAATATTTTTCTTTTGATGAATCTTCAGTAACGTGAAAAGTTTTATTTTCTTGCCAATGTTTTTGTACAATGGCTTCTATTTCATCTGGGCGATATTGTTCTTGCATGACGAGTTAATGTCCTATCTATTATTACTAATAAAAATATGTTGCTAATTGTATTGGTTATTGATTCGTTTTACAAACGATATATGAAGTAAGACATTGATTTCTTGTTATGATAAATTCTAAGTTATTGAGCATATTTTATTACTGATATTTAATAAATAACAAACCTTTAATAGGTTAAGGTGAAAGGGATACAAAAAGTTAAATTAATTGCTATTTAAGTGTGATTAAATAGCAATTAAAGGTAGGTATCTTAATTAAAAAAGCCTAACCACCATTAAAGACGCTAGTTAAACGTGATAAGAATGATCGTTGTTCTTCTTTAGGCATGTTTTTAAGATTTGCTTGAATCAGTTGATCAAGTTTTTGGGTTTCATTAACTAAGCCTAATTCATTATAAGCATTACGCATTAAAAGCAATGCTTCTTTAGTTGAATCGGTATCTGGAAACATAATTAACATTTCAGTCACGCGATTAATCACAGCTACATAAGCACCGCGTTTTGTATAGAATTGTGCGACTTTTAACTGATAGCGAGCCAATCTATTTTTCAAAAATACAAGGCGTTTTTGCGCATCGGCTGCATATTGACTGTTTGGAAAACTAGACAGTAGATAAGAAAAGTCCTTAAATGCAGCTGAAGCATAATCGGGATCGCGATCTGAACGATCAACATTAAACCAACCTTGGATCATATTGTCGTCTTGTGCCATATTTGAAATGCCACGCATATAAATAACCCAATCAATATTTGGATGCGTTGGATTCAATTTCAAAAAACGGTCAATTGACGCAATTGCTAACGGTAAGTCAGCTGATTTATAGTAAGCGTAAATCAAATCAAGTTGAACTTGTTGAGAATAAGGACCAAAAGGATAATTTTTGTCCAAGGACTCTAATATAGCAATACTGGATTTAATATTACCATTTTCAAGCTCAGACTTCGCTTTGTTATGTAGTTCAATCTCGGGTACATTTTCAACATCGGGCTTGGAAGAAGTACAGCCAATTAGCATGCCACTTAAAGCGATAGCTAGCAAAGAGTGTAAACGCAATTTCATTCAGTTTTTGATCCAAATATAATTAAACATTAAAGGCGATGATTAGTATATAATACTCTAAAACATAACAGCTTAAAATAGATAAATTACACATGCATGAGTTAAAATTATCAACTAAAATCGAACAAAGTCAACTAGGAATGCGTTTAGATCAAGCATTATCCGAGCTTTTTCCTGATTATTCACGCTCAAGAATAAAAGATTGGATTATTAATAATAAAGTCACTGTCAACGATGTTATCGTTAATAAACCAAAAGAAAAAGTGCTCGGTGGCGAAATAATAACTATTAATGCTGAAATTGAACAAGAAACTTATCATCAACCGGAAGATATAAAGCTTGATATTGTTTACGAGGATGATGACATTTTGGTGATTAATAAACCTCGTGATTTAGTTGTGCATCCTGGAGCAGGTAATCCTGATGGTACGGTATTAAATGCCTTATTGCATTATTATCCTGAGATAGCACGCGTACCCCGCGCAGGTATTGTGCATCGTCTAGATAAAGATACAACAGGGCTAATGGTTGTAGCTAAAACTATTATGGCACAAACACATTTGGTCGAATCACTTCAACTACGCGAAATTACACGCGAATATGAAGCTGTGGTCATTGGGATTATTACCGCAGGAGGAACCGTTGATCAGCCTATCACCCGTCATCCAACCAAACGTACACATATGGCTGTATTCCCAACGGGTAAACCAGCGGTTACCCATTATAGAGTGATGGAAAAATATCGCCTACATACACGTTTGCGATTGCGCTTAGAAACAGGGCGAACTCACCAAATCCGAGTGCACATGGCACATATTGCTCACCCACTAATTGGTGACCCACTCTACGGTGGAAGACCAAGGCCGCCTAAGGGGGCTAGTGAATCTTTTATTCAAACTTTACGCGATTTTAATCGCCAAGCATTACACGCTACCATGTTGCGATTATATCATCCTATAACAGGTGAACAAATGGAATGGCATGCTCCTATTCCTGAAGATATGCAAAATTTAATACAAGCTTTACAAGAAGATACCGAACAGCATAAAGATGAACTAGATTGGTGATGAATATGATTAAATCGATTTACCCATATTGGACAGCCCCAAAAAAAATTCATGCCTTTACTTCAACACGAACTGGTGGTGTTAGTTTAGCGCCATTTGTAAGTTTAAATATGGGAAATCGAACTGGTGATAATTCAGAACATATTGCTGAAAACCGCCGAAGAATTATTCAAGCCGAACAAATACCAAGCGAACCGTATTGGTTAACGCAAACTCACAGCACAACAGTGCTTGATATATCACAAATTGCTTTACAGCCTCCAACAGGTAACATCGATTCTTATCAAACTTTTGAAGCTGATGGATCATATACCAATCAACCTAAGCAAGTTAGTGTGGTGTTAACCGCAGATTGCATGCCTGTCCTTTTTTGTACAACAAAAGGTGACGAAGTTGCAGCTGTCCATGCTGGTTGGCGAGGATTATGTAATGGTATATTAGAAGAAACAATCAAAAAATTTTCAAGCTCGCCATCAAACATCATTGCTTGGATGGGACCAGCCATTAGTGTCAAAAAATTTGAGGTAGGTATTGAAGTCAAACAACAATTTGAAAAAGTCGATCCAAAAGCACAAGAAGCGTTTAAATTGATCAACCCAACTGAACAAAAATACCTAGCAGATCTATATCTAATTGCCAAACAACGTTTACAAGCAGTAGGAGTAACGCAAATTTTTGGTGGTGATTATTGTACTTATACTGAACAAGATGAATTCTTCTCTTATCGACGTGAAAATAGAACTGGTAGAATGGCATCAATGATCTGGTTTGAATAAAAGAGTTTTTTTAAGCTAAAAACCTTCAATTTTTAGCTGCTTTGTAAAATATTTATAGTATAAAGATCTGCGGTAAATGTTAATATATAAAATTATAATATTTAAACCGCCATAAGATCTGAAGGCTTTCTATTGTTCAATTGTTATTTTATTTCGCTAACAAAAGAAGGTAATTCCCAAGCCCCACCGTCAAAACCTAAGCATTCACCTGTACTTATATTAGAGGAAAGCATAAATTTATGTCCATTCCAAGTCCAGCTAGATTTTTCTAAACAATCTCCCTCACCTCTTAGCTTAGCTATACTGGATATTGTTCCATTTTTGTATGTATTGCCCTCATTATTTATAAATTTTATATTTTTATTACTTAGTTTAGCAGTGTTGGAAATTATCCAATAGGCGTTACCTGAGTTATATGCGCTAAACCAACACCTAGTTTCAAGTAAATCGTGCTTATTATCTAATTTAATTAACCGAAATCTTTTATCATATCCTTGTGTTTCATCATAATAAGGATCTTCTAAATCATAAGCATCACATTTAGCTTCATGTATATAGCGTTTTTTGAATTGAGGGAATATTTTAATTACTTCATTGATATTAAGTTCTTGACTTTGTTCTGGAGCAATTACTTTACCTTTTTTTATAGTTGGTACAGGTATTGGTGCATAAACGTTTGATTCATTTTTATTACCATGTGCTATAACTGCGCCAGTTGTACCAACCCGTCCTTGTTTTTTGTCCATTGTTAACATGACATCATAAAATCCGCCATTGGTATAAAATGATTGACTTCTACTGTTACGGAATATAACTTTCTCATTTTTTGTAAATGCTTGAATAATTTTTGTAGCTTGGAATTGTGACAACTGATAAATATTATTTTGTATTTCTTTTAATTCGCCTAAATACTCTTGATTAATGAATGCAGCCAATGAATTATCTAATTGTTGAGTGTTTTTAATTTCAATACCTTCTTCATCTTCTTCTTTGTTATTTTTTGTTCTAACATAAATTTCAACTGGCTGATTGGCCCCCGCTTTTCGCTGGAATAAAATTGACGATTTTATCACTCCTGTATCAGATATATCACTATATTCTATAACACGACAAGTTAAAGTATTATCACAAACTATATCCCAAGCTATAACTGGAGTTGTAAACAAAGTTAGCAATAAACAATAGCAAAAACGCATGACAGTTAATTCCATATAAATAATTTATATGAGGTTATTATAGATTAAACAATTATTCAATTAAAATTAATAAAACTTCTTGATTTTATGAATATTTAATTAGTTCTCTTTAGTACTAATTTATCATTCTATATTGGCAAACTTGTGGCTTTGCACACTCAAAAGCCATTTATTATTCAGTCGATTTTGGTTGATTTTTCCTAACAACTCTATCGTTTCAAACATATTAAATGCACCATCTTTTTCACAAGGAGATAGATAATAGCGTTTGGCTTGAATATGAGTTTCGATATATTGGCAAAAAGGAATAAAATCGCAGTGATTTTCGGCTACTATGCGTACTTCATTTGCTATTGGTTGTACTATTTTTTGATAGCGTGACTGATAACAAAATTTAGGGCTTAGCGCAATATAATCAATAAGCGGATCGACTTTACCAAGACCGTTGCTTTCAATGGCGATGAAATAACCCGCTTTTTTGAGTGGCAAAAGCAATTCAGGTAACGCTTTAACCATTGTTGGTTCGCCACCTGTAATAATAATATTTTTGCTTTTATATTCGCTCACTTTAGTCATTAAAGCATCTAACGTGAATCGAGTAAATTTTCGAAAATTAGTGTCACACCAGGCACAATTTAAATTGCATCCTGCAAAACGAATAAAAACAGCAGGCATGCCAGTATTATAACCTTCGCCTTGTAAGGATTCGAAGATTTCAACAATACGAAATTCAATCATCATTAACTCCGATGATATTCACAATATGAAGTTGGCGTTTCCCATAGTTTGATCATCGAAACAGGCAAATATTGCGATAAGCAATCAAAAATAAATTTGCTCATTCCTTCTGCGGTGGTTCTACAGGGAAAGGCAAAAATTTTACGATCCATTTCTTGTAGTAACGACGCGATACGGCACTCATTAGGGTTATGTTGATTGTAAAGATAGGCGTGATCTAACGGATCGACAATATGTTGTTTAACTATTAGCTTTAAATCGGCATAATCCATGACCATATCTTGGCTTGAGCCGTTATCAATAAGCTCTCCGCTAATTTCAACAAATAGGCGATAAGTGTGACCGTGCAGATTATGACACTTTTTATTGTGCCCATCTAACATGTGACAAGCATCAAATTGAAACTCTTTGGCTATTTTGAACATTTTATATTCCTAGTTTTTTTTCGTGGGATGGGTTACGAACCACGGTTAGCGAACCTAACAAAATAAAGGTAACAATATAAGGGATAAAAGTGAATTTGTCATCTTACCAGTATATCTTAAAACGAAATTTAGATGTAATTGCTTGAATTGCAAACAGCTTTATTTTTATGTCAATTAATTCTTACATACTTGATAATTTTGTTGTATAAATTTTGTAAAAAATATTTTAACTTTGCTCTTGAAATTTAGGTTGCAACACTCATTTAGATCACATGCAAATGGATTAAATGTGTTAAGCGTTTAATCCAAATTTATTGCTCAGGAGATAAACACTATGAGGTTAGATAAACTAACAAATAAGTTTCAACAAGCTTTAGCTGATGCGCAGTCAATGGCATTAGGTAAAGACAATCAATATATAGAGCCTGTGCATGTCCTATCAGCCATGCTTAATCAAGTAGGGAGTAGTGTAATGCCTTTATTGATTGCAGCAGGTGCAAATATTGTTAATTTACAACAAGAATTAGCTCAAGCTATTGACCGATTACCCCAAGTTCAAGGTGTGGGTGGAGATGTTATTCCATCGCAAGATTTTGTTCGAGTATTAAATCTTTGCGATAAATTATCCCAAAAGAACGGTGATAGCTATATCTCATCAGAACTCTTTATATTAGCCGCTTTAGAAGATAAGGGCAGTTTAGGCGATCTTCTTAAAAGATCAGGTGTTAATAAAGATAAATTTAGCCAAGCAGTTAATCAAGTAAGAGGTAGCGATAACGTGAACGATCCTAATGCAGAAGATCAACGCGGTGCACTTAAAAAATACACCATTGATTTAACTCAACGAGCAGAACAAGGTAAACTTGATCCTGTTATTGGTCGTGATGAAGAAATTCGTCGAACTATTCAGGTATTACAACGTCGTACTAAAAATAATCCAGTATTAATTGGGGAACCAGGTGTAGGGAAAACTGCTATTGTAGAAGGATTAGCACAACGCATTGTTAACCGTGAAGTCCCTGAAGGATTACGAAATAAACGCGTTTTATCATTAGACATGGGTGCATTAATTGCTGGTGCCAAATATCGAGGGGAATTTGAAGAACGCCTAAAAGCCGTGCTTAAAGACTTAGCAAAAGAAGAAGGTCGCATTATATTATTTATTGACGAAATCCATACCATGGTTGGCGCAGGAAAAAGCGATGGAGCAATGGATGCTGGTAATATGTTAAAACCCGCATTAGCTCGCGGTGAATTACACTGCGTGGGAGCAACAACGCTTGATGAATACCGTCAATATATTGAAAAAGATCCTGCGTTAGAGCGTCGTTTCCAAAAAGTCTATGTTGCCGAACCAACAGTTGAAGATACGATCGCTATTTTGCGTGGTTTAAAAGAACGTTATGAACTGCATCACCATGTGCAAATAACCGATCCTGCAATCGTAGCTGCGGCTACATTATCGCATCGTTATATTTCTGATCGCATGTTACCTGACAAAGCGATTGATTTAATTGACGAAGCCGCATCAAGTATTCGTATGCAAATGGATTCAAAACCAGAATCTTTAGATCGACTTGAAAGGCGCATAATTCAACTTAAACTTGAACAACAAGCGCTTAAAAAAGAATCTGATGATGCGAGTAAAAAGCGACTACAAATGTTAAATGATGAACTTTCTGAAAAAGAAAAGGAATATGCTTCACTTGAAGAAGAATGGAAGTCAGAAAAGGCAGCTGTTTCGGGGACTCAAAACATCAAAGCAGAACTAGAAAAGGCACGTACTGAAATAGAGCAAGCTCGTCGAGCTGGCGACTTGAACAAAATGTCAGAATTACAATATGGCAAAATTCCAGAGCTCGAAAAGAAACTTGCTTCAGCAACGCAGTTAGAAGGCAAAACCATGAAGTTATTGCGTAACAAAGTGACCGATAACGAAATTGCAGAAGTATTATCTAAAGCGACAGGTATTCCAGTTTCTAGAATGCTTGAGAGCGAGAAAGATAAACTATTGCACATGGAAGATGCCTTACATAAACGTGTAATAGGTCAAAATGAAGCAGTATTAGCGGTTGCAAATGCGATTCGACGTAGCCGAGCAGGGCTTTCAGATCCAAATAAACCGATTGGATCATTCCTATTCTTAGGACCAACGGGTGTCGGTAAAACCGAGCTTTGCAAATCATTGGCTAACTTTATGTTTGACAGCGAAGATGCTATGGTGCGTATAGATATGTCAGAGTTTATGGAAAAACACTCCGTTGCTCGCTTAATTGGTGCGCCTCCAGGTTATGTTGGGTATGAAGAAGGGGGGTATTTAACCGAAGCAGTTAGACGACGACCATACTCAGTAATTTTACTTGATGAAGTCGAAAAAGCACACCCAGATGTCTTTAATATCTTACTGCAAGTATTGGATGATGGGCGCTTAACAGATGGTCAAGGTCGCACAGTTGATTTTCGTAACACTGTCATAATTATGACATCAAACTTAGGTTCTGACCTAATTCAAGGTCAAGTTGAACTAAGTTATGACGAAATGAAATCTCTAGTGATGACGGTTGTAACCAAACACTTTAGACCAGAATTTATCAATCGTATTGACGAAACAGTGGTATTCCACCCATTAGGTCAAGAAAACATTAAAGCGATCGCAAAAATTCAGTTAGCACACGTTGAAAAACGTTTAGAAGAACGCGGTTACCAATTGGATATTTCGGATGCTGCACTTGAACAGTTAGCTAAGGTTGGCTTTGACCCAATTTATGGCGCAAGACCGTTAAAACGATCGATCCAACAAGAGATCGAAAACCCATTGGCACAACAAATACTGTCAGGTAAATTAGTCCCAGGTAAAACTATTCATCTAGATTTAGTTGGCGGCAACATTGAAGCCCAACAGTGATAAAACTTCAAAAGACAAACCGACCTCTATGGTCGGTTTTTTATACTTGATACAATTTAGTTTACCTATAATACTTAGAATTTAATCAGACAAACATTATTTTCGCAAAATGGATGTCTGATGAATAAAATAACAACAACACAAACCTGAACCCAACAAAACAACTCATTTTATACTTTAACATATAGTTACCTGAAACTTTTTGACAAAATTTTTTTAAAACCGTTTTCAAGGTTTTGCAACCAAAGCATAATCAAACTAGCTTTTTGTTAGTTGTTAAAAGTAACAACTTTAACTATTTTGTCTAGCGTTTTTGCCATTAAGTAATTCTAATTTTATACACCACAATAATAACTTTTTTTTATTATAAAATTACCTTAGAACACGTTATATTATTGCCTTAAATAAAAAAGGAAAGATTAAACATGAAGAATTTATTAAAAAAATTAGTTATTTTTGGTTGTTTAAGCTTGCCAATGGCAAGTTATGCTGCCTTACCTGAATCGATTAAAGTTGGTTCGGATACGTCCTATGCGCCTTTTGATTTTATTGATGCTAATGGTGAAGTTACTGGATTCAACATTGAACTCACGAAAGCATTGTGTGAAAAGATCAATATTAAATGTACTTTTCAATCGACCGACTTCGATGCGTTGATCCCGTCGTTATTATCAAGAAAGATTGATATTATCTCGTCCTCGCTAATGATGACCGAAAAACGTAAAAAACAGATCGCTTTTTCTGACGAAATCTTTATGACTTATTCACGTTTGATTGTTAAAGAGGGTACTAATTTAATGCCTAATGCTGAGTCATTGAAAGGTAAGCGTGTTGGTGTTGAGCAAGGTACATCGCAAGAACATTTCGCCAACGAGATGTGGCGTCCGAACGGTGTAGTTATTGTGCCTTATCAAAATCAGTTACAAGTATTTTCTGATCTAGTGGCAGGTCGTTTAGATGCGGCATTGCAAGATGAAGTCACTGGCAGTTATGCCTTTTTAAAACAGCCACAAGGTAAAGGTTTTATTTTTGCTGGGGATGCTCTAACCGATGCGAACTACTTTGATGTTGGAGTAGGAATTGGTTTTCGTAAAAATGATAATGAGTTGCGCGAAGCCTTTAACCTAGCTTTAAAAGACCTCTTAGCTGATGGCTCCTACCAAAAAATCAACAATAAGTATTTTGATTTTAATGTGTACGGTAATAAAAAATAAACCATGCAGGGGTATATTTCTTTAATTTGTCAAGGTGCATGGTTGACTATTATTTTAGCATTGACATCGCTACTACTGGCCATGATACTTGGTATTGTTTGTGCATTAGGTAAACTGAGTCATTCAAAAGTATGTAATGTGCTTTGTCAGGCTTATACATCGTTAATTCGAGGTGTACCCGATTTAGTGTTGATGATGCTAATCTTTTTTGGCTTGCAGTTTTTGGTTAATAATATAACTGATTATTTTAACGCTCCTTTTATTGAAGTTGATCCTTTAATCGCTGGTATTATTACGTTAGGCTTTATTTATGGGGCATATTTTACCGAAACTTTTAGAGGAGCTTATCTTGCTGTTTCTAGAAACACCTTAGCGGCAGCAACAGCGCTTGGTTTAAGTAAAGTGCAAGTATTTGGGTATGTAATGTTTCCTTTAATGATGCGCTTTGCCCTGCCAGGTATTGCTAATAATTGGTTAGTGGTGTTAAAAGCTACAGCATTAGTGTCGTTATTGGGGTTATCGGATTTAGTCAAAGCTACTAAAAATGCAGGTGAAGCTGTGTACCAACCTTTGTTATTTGCTTTGATTGCTGGGGCTTTTTATCTGTTTTTTACATCAATATCTAATATCATTTTATGGTGGCTTGAACGGCATTATTCTATTGGCATTACTAAAACTAAATTATAAGAACTCATGTTAGAAATTATTCAACAATATTGGCAATCACTATTATGGACCGATGGTTATAATATCACTGGTCTTGCGATGACGCTGTGGATTTTTATTTTATCGGTTTTAATGGGGGGAATTTTGTCGCTAGCGTTAGCGGTAGGGCGAAATGCACAAAATAAACTGATTAAACTACCTATTTGGCTATTTACTTATATTTTTCGAGGTACGCCTTTATATGTGCAGTTATTGATTATTTACACTGGTATATATACCTTAAGTGTGGTTAAAAATAATGCTTGGTTAGGCGATTTTTTTCAAAGTGGTTTAAATTGTACAGTGTTAGCTTTTACCCTAAATACCTGCGCCTATACTACTGAAGTTTTTGCTGGAGCTATGCGGAATGTGCCAAATGGCGAAATTCAAGCTGCAACAGCACTTGGTTTTAATCGTTTTCAACTTTATCGTTATATCATTTTTCCAAGAGCATTTCGTATTGCATTGCCAGCTTATAGTAACGAGGTCATTTTTATGTTGCATTCAACTGCACTGGCTTTTACTGTTACTGTGCCTGATGTGATGAAGATTGCGCGCGATATTTATGCCGAAACCTATCAACCTTTTCATGCTTTTGGTATTGCAGCAGTGATTTATCTTAGTGTGAGCTTTACATTGATTTTTAGTTTCAAAAAGTTAGAGCAACGTTATTTGGCTTTTCAGCAGGCTAATATGCAAATCAGTTAATAAATTGATTTAGACTATCGGATAATTTTCTCAATTCGTTTATAAGGTTATTGATCTATCAAAATAAAAATCCGACAATTGTAATGACATTTGCCGGATTTTGGTTGTTTGTCGATTTGACAACATGTTAATTTATAGGATAAAAATCGTTTGTAGAGTCGGCATCATCATCATGGTGACTTGAGCCAGGTAATGCTCTAGCTCGTTCAATAGGAACATAACTGCCGCTAGGAGTTTCTACTTGGCATTCGCCTAAAAAGATAGAATATTTTGTGTTAGCTCGCATACTTTCGCCTCTAAAATAACAGTGAGTTGCATTATATAAATCAACGCGACAAAGTAATGCAATACCTAACCAAGTAATTAATACAGCTAAAGCAACCCATTTTAGATGTTTCCAAATAAAAAGCCAAAAACCGATCCCTCTAAAACGGCAGTACCCAAAAACGAGTAATAAAACTGCAATAAACCCTAAAAATTCGTATAACCAAAATAGCCACATAGTAATCTCCCACACGTTAGTTAAGTGCTATTTTATACTAACTTTGGCTATACTTCTATATACTTGCGTCTATGAGTTTGCTTACATCCAAGATCCGTTACGAATAATACCAACCGCTAATCCTTCAATAGCAAAATTTTGCTGTTCTAAATCAACTTTGATTGGCGAAAACTCGGCATTTTCGGCAAGAAGATGTACATGCTTGCCTTTACGCGACAAGCGTTTAACTGTAACTTCATCATCAATACGAGCTACAACAACTTGTCCATTTTTAACGTCTTGGGTTTTATGTACAGCCAACAAGTCACCGTCAAATATACCAATATCTTTCATTGACATACCTTGCACTCTTAATAAAAAGTCTGCGCGAGGTTTAAATAGTGAAGGATCAACTTGGTAATGGCTTTCAATATGCTCTTGCGCTAATATTGGCGAACCAGCCGCGACTTGTCCAATAAGGGGCAAACCATCCTGTTCGTTTGGCTCAATAGGTGTTTCAAGTAAAAGGCGAATTCCGCGTGATGAGCCGGCGATCATTTCAATTGCGCCTTTTTTAGCTAAGGCTTTCAGATGTTCTTCGGCGGCGTTGGCAGATCGAAACCCCAATTTCTGGGCAATTTCAGCACGTGTAGGTGGCATACCAGTATTTTGAATGTTATCTTTTATTAAATCATAAATCTGTTGTTGGCGCTCAGTTAATGGTCTCATTACATATTCCTGTTTTTATATACAGATATATGTAATTATATACAGCTAATAATATAAAACAACTGTTTTATTTAATTTATTTTTCAATTGGTGGTAAATTTTGGGGGGATTGTTGTTATTATGCGCTAATTTTGTGAATTATTCTGGAAATGCAATAGTTAATTAACAACTGAATCTTTCTCCTTATTAGTGTTATTTAATCAACTTATATATATGTTATAATAAAGCAATTTTTTGTTGGATTGGAATTTGCTTTATGTCTTATGTTGTTGCGCTCAGTGGTGGTATTGCCAGCGGTAAAAGCACTATTGCTGATTTGTTTGCCAAATTAGGCGTGCCTATTATTGATGCAGATATTATTGCAAGGCAAGTTGTGCAACCTGGTAGTTATGCGTTTAACCAAATTGTTAAGCATTTCAGCCAAGAAATTTTACTCGCTAATGGAGAACTTGATCGTAGTCAACTCCGCGAAATTATTTTTAATAATGAGCATGAACGGCTCTGGCTTAATGATTTGTTGCACCCCATCATTCAACAAGAAACTCAAACACAAATTGCTATGCAAAGTAAAATCTATCTAATTTGGGTTGTGCCGTTATTGATTGAAAACAATTTGCATACTTGGGCTGATCGTGTGCTGATAATTGATACCTCATTTTCACTACAATTGGAACGATTAGTAAAAAGGGATAATATTAGTGAATCATTAGCTAAAAAGATGATACAGTCACAAGTATCTTTAAAGAAACGTTTATCTTATGCTGATGATATTATAGTTAATGACGGTAATTTGTTGTCGCTAACAACACAAGTTAATCTACTGCATCAACAATATTTAAATAGCTTTAAAAGTAAGATTTAGAATAGATGAATAATATTATTTTTGAACATCCATTAAATGAAAAAATGCGTACTTGGCTTAGAGTTGAATTTTTATTAAATCAATTAAATGTACATTGTCATTTTAATGACAATAGTGCGTTGATTTTTTTTCATGCATTGTCTGAGTTGTTAGAGATTATTGAGCGTAATGATATTAAAGGTGATTTGGTTAAAGAGCTTGAATCGCAAAAACAAAAGTTAATTTTGTGGTTAAATGTCGAAGGCGTGGATCATGATTTACTCAATGACCTGATTCAGCAATTTGATGATTTTATCGTCCAATTTAATACAATTGGACGTTTAGGACAACCATTAAAAGATGATCGATTTATTACAGCCATTCGTCAACGTTTAATGATTCCGGGGGGATGTTGTAGTTTTGACTTGCCTTCGTTTCATTTATGGCTCAGAATTTCACAAGAAAGGCGTTATAATCAAATAAAAAATTGGTTACAACACTTATCAATACTTGATAAATCTCTAACATGTTATATGCAATTAATTCGACGGTTAGGGGAATTTAGACCATTTGTTTATACCAATAATTTTTTTCAAGAAACAAATGGTGATGTTAATTTGATTCGTATTCGAATTTCTTTAGATAAAAATGTATATCCTCAAGTATCTGGTCATTTGTCGCGTTATAGTATTCGCTTTTTAGCACTTGAGAATTACGATAACGTCAATACTGATGAAATTGAATTTGAATTAGCCTGTTGTTGATTGAATACTGTTATTAAAAAAGAGTTGAAATGAATAAAAATACTACATTTGTTAAGTGCCCAACTTGTCAAAAAGAAGTTGAATGGAGTCAAACTAGTCTTTATCGTCCATTTTGCAGTAAGCGTTGCCAGCTTATCGATTTAGGTGATTGGGCAACCGAAGAGCATCGTATTGCTGATAAAGATATTACCGAACAAGATCTTTGGAGTGAAGAAGATCTTAACGATTTTGCAGGTAGGCATTAATGAAGATCCTTGGTATTGAAACTTCATGTGATGAAACTGGTATAGCCATTTATGATGATGTCAATGGTTTAATTGCAAATCAGCTTTATTCACAAATTAAATTACATGCTGATTATGGAGGTGTGGTGCCAGAGCTGGCATCGCGCGATCATATTCGTAAAACCGTGCCATTAATTCAAGCAGCTTTAAAACAAGCTAATTTAACCGCACACGATATTGATGGGGTTGCCTATACTGCTGGTCCGGGATTGATTGGAGCGTTGATGGTAGGCGCATCGATTGGACGATCGCTTGCTTATGCTTGGAACGTACCAGCTGTTGCAGTTCATCACATGGAAGGCCATTTACTTGCGCCGATGCTTGAAGATAATCCACCTGAATTTCCCTTTGTTGCATTATTAGTTTCGGGGGGACATACACAGCTTATTAGTGTGACTGGTATTGGTAAATATGAACTTATTGGAGAGTCAATTGATGATGCTGCAGGAGAAGCTTTTGATAAAACAGCCAAATTGCTTGGTTTAGATTATCCCGGTGGCGCAAAATTATCAAAATTGGCTGAACAGAGTAGTGGAGCGCGATTCCATTTTCCTAGGCCAATGACTGATCGTCCTGGGCTTGATTTTAGTTTTTCAGGCCTTAAAACAGCCGCAGCTAATATGATTCATCAGCATAGTGATAATAATATTATTGATCCACAAACTAAAGCAGATATTGCTAGAGCATTTGAGGATGCTTTGGTTGATACATTGGTGATTAAAGTAAGACGAGCACTTGAACAAACTAGATTTAAAAATTTAGTAGTTGCTGGTGGGGTAAGTGCTAACAAAACACTGCGTACTAAATTGACTGAGTTGATGCATCAACGAAAAGGAAAAGTTTTTTATCCAAGGCTCGAATTTTGTACCGATAATGGTGCCATGATTGCTTATGCTGGTATGATTCATTTAAAAGAGAGGCAGTATTCAGATTTAGTTATTAGTGTTAAACCAAGATGGCCTCTTAGCGATCTTAATGTTGGTTAACTGATTATTTTGATTTGACAACATGTAAATTAAAATTACATGAAAAATAAAAATGCGGGAATTTGTTCCCGCATTTTTAAGCTATATAGTTAAATAAACGATATTAATTAATAGGATCTGTATCAGAACATTCTTCTTGTTTTTCTGAATTGGTCTTTTCATTAGCTAATTTTTGAATATTTTGATTAATATTAAATAGTACACAAATTAATTCAAAACCAATGCGAGTTGAAATAAAGCCCACAACTAAGGTAACAATGCCAGTGAAAAAAGCAACTAAACCCATAGTAAAGCTATAAGTAAATGCAGCAAAACTACCTAATATCATAGAGAACGCACTAATTCCAATAAGTAATAATGCGATCCAATACACGATTGTGATAAAAGAAGGTGTTAACATTTTATCAAAGAAGAATAAGTCTTTAATGGTAAAGCCTTTAAAGTCTATTTTTTTGTTCATTTTATTTTCTTTTTAGTTGGATTGATTTTATTACTTCTATTTTTTTATATTTGCGTATAAAGTGATAATTTTTGAAAAGCGCAACAATTATAACATAAAATTATTTTGAGATTAACTTATGAAAACTTATATCCCCGGTAAAGATGCTGCTCTTGAAGATTCGATCAACTATTTTCAGCAGCAATTAGCAAAATATGATTTAGAAGTAAAAGAAACTTCTTGGCTAAATCCGGTACCTAATGTGTGGTCAGTGCATATTCAAAATACTAAATGTCCACTGTGCTTTGCTAATGGTAAAGGCGCAAGCAAAAAGGCGGCATTAGCATCGGCTTTAGGAGAGTATTTTGAACGGTTATCAACCAATTACTTTTTTTCAGATTTTTACTTAGGAGAGCAAATAGCGAATGCCGATTTTGTGCATTATCCAAGTGAAAAATGGTTCACTATTCCTGAAGATAATTCCCTACCTAAAGGACTATTATCCAAAGAACTACTTAAGTTTTATGATCCTAATCAGGAATTGAGTGCAACAGATTTAATTGATTTACAATCAAGTAATGGTGATCGAGATATCTGCGCTTTACCATTTGAACAGCAGTCTGACAAAAAAACTATTTATGTGCCAGTTAATTTAATTGCTAATTTATATGCCTCTAATGGAATGTCAGCCGGTAATACTCGTAATGAGGCTCGAGTACAAGGGTTATCTGAAATTTTTGAGCGTTATACTAAAAATAAGATTATAGCCGAAGGCATTAGCTTACCAATTATCCCAACTGAAGTGATTAACCGTTACCCCACCGTTTTAGCTGCAATTGATGCGCTTGAAAGCGAAGGCTTTCCGCTTTACTGTTTTGATGCCTCATTGGGTGGAGAGTTTCCGGTTATTTGTGTAGTGTTATTTAATCCACAAAATGGAACGTGTTACGCCTCATTTGGTGCGCATCCAAATTTTGGCGTTGCGCTTGAAAGAACAGTAACAGAATTACTACAAGGACGCAGTTTAAAAGATCTTGATGTGTTTTCACCTCCAAGTTTTGATAATGATGATATTGCCGACCTTAGCAATTTAGAAACGCATTTTATTGATTCGAGCGGTTTGATTTCATGGGATCTATTTAATGAGCAAGCAGATTACGAATTTGTCGATTGGGACTTTTCCGGTTCAACTGAGCAAGAATTTGCTAATTTGATGGATATTTTTACCCGCCATAATACTGAAGTGTTAATTATGGACTACGAACACCTTGGTGTATATGCTTGCCGAATTCTGGCCGTTGGTATGTCTGAAATTTATCCTCCTGAAGATCTTATAATTGCCAATAGCAATATGGCTATTGGATTACGAGAGCTTATTTTGTCATTACCTTCCCAAAAACGTACAGCTAAACAGTACCTAGCAATTATTGAACAGCTTGATGATGAAGGGCTTGATGATTATGCTCGAATTCGCGAACTGCTAGGCATAGCAACAGGTAACGATAATGCTTGGTTAACTCTTCGCGTTGGCGAGTTAAAAGCAATGCTGGCATTGGCAGGCAAAGACTTAATACAAGCACAACAGTGGATTGATTGGACGATTGAAATGAACGAGTCTATATTCACGCCATCGCGCAATCATGCTTATCGTTGTTTACAGACATTAGTTAATTTTATTTTAGAACGAGACAAAAAACAGTTTAATAACTATCAAGCCGCATTTAATAAAATGTATGGTAAAACCTGTGTTGATGATATGTGGCAATACGCTAATGGTGACAAAACATTTTTTGGTTTAGCTAATTATACGAAAATCGAGAAACAGACCAATAACAATCTAGAACAGTTTGATATGCACCAAAAATTATTAGCTGTATATAATAAATTGCATCAGACAATGTTATAAATTATTAACTTAAATTTTATTTAAATTCCACCGGTGAACACGGTGGAATGAATAACTTTATTTAACCTTGCCTTGCAAATTCTCCTGCTTGCCTTACTAACTCATCGCTCGGGGTTACACCGGTATATAACACAAACTGTTCAAGCGCTTGTAAAACAGCAACATCAGCACCTGAAATAATGATTTTATTTATCTTTTGGGCATATTTTATCATGGGAGTATCAACGGGAAGGGCAACTACATCAAACACAATATCGGCATTTTTTATCATAGTTGTGGGAAATGCAAGCGCCTCAGACTCAATAGCACCAAGCATACCAATTGGGGTAACATTGATAATCAATTTGGCTTGATGTGGCAATATTTCTTGCTCATCCTTTACCCATTTATAGCCATATCGTTTGGCTAATGCTTCGCCTTTTTGTTGGTTACGTGCGGCAATAATACCATTTTTAAATCCCGCATCATAAAAAGCTCCGATCACCGCATTAGCCATGCCTCCGCTGCCTTTTAATACAAATGGTGTTGTATTATCAATCTTATTTTCTACAATGAGTTTAGCAACGGCAATATAATCAGTGTTATAAGCTTTTAAATGATGGTTGGTGTTAACAATGGTATTTATCGATTGAATAGATTTTACCGAGTCATCTAATTCATCAATAAACTCAATGCAAGCTTCTTTATAAGGCATTGAAATGGCGCAACCTCTAATACCTAAGGCCTTAATGCCATAAATCGCATCTTTCAAATTATTGGTAGTAAAGGCTTTATATAAGTAATTAAGATGGAGTTTTTCGTACAAATAGTTATGAAAGCGAGTACCAAAATTGCTTGGTCTTGCTGAAAGGGACATGCAAACAGTTGTGTCTTTATTGATAATTCTTGCCATTACAACAAATCCTTGTGATCATATTAGATGATTTTATTTTACCACTTTCTTAATTAACGTGTATGTAATTATGGTTGCAAACAATAACGGTCCTAAAATACAGCAAGAAAAAGCAACAGTAAGAGCAATGATCTATTTATATTGCTTTAAACAACATCATAGCCAACATCATCAGTTATGTGAGGAATGCAACGACCTGTTGCAATATGCTATGCAACGCTTAACAATGTGTCGTTTTGGTGAAGAAAAAACGACATGTGAACGTTGCCCTAAACATTGTTATCGTAAAGATTATAAATTAAAAATTAAACAGGTAATGCGTTTTTCTGGTCCAAGAATGTTAATTTATTATCCTACAATGGCATTAAGGCATCTTTATAAAAACTTGGTGAGTAGGTAAGTTATTACCATTATTAACGTCTACTATGACAAAACAAATATTAACTCGTCATAAAGTTAAAATTATGGTTTAGTATATTCTATTGATTAAAAATACTAATTCCCAAAATAGCCCAAAACTTCCACCGATTTGTATACTGTGAAAAATTTGTTATTATTAGAAACAGAATTTAAAATAATGGCTCGATAAGAGTCTGGATCAAAGAAATGTCTATTGCAGTTGTTGAAGTTAATCGTCAAGCAGTTATTCATAATGTTGAGTATCTCAAAAAAATGGCTCCAAATAGTCAACTAGTTGCGATTATAAAAGCCAATGCTTATTCACATGGTAGTGAGGAGATTGCTCAATTATTACATGATAAAGTGAATTATTTTGGTGTATCGCGCCTTACCGAAGCTATGCAATTGCGAAACAATGGTATTAACACACCGATTCTGGCTTTGGAAGGTTTCTTCCCGCATGATGATTTGGATTATTTTATTGATTTTAACATTCAACCAGCTATTCATAGCAAATGGCAAATTGACATATTGCAAACATCCCTCCGTAAAGATCAAATTACCACATGGTTTAAGCTTGATACAGGAATGCATCGTTTAGGTTTTTGTCCTGATGAAGCAAAGGACGAATTTTATCGTTTGGCTAGTTGTTCAGTGGTTTGCAAACCAATTAATATTATGAGTCATTTTAGTTCGGCTGATGATCTCTCTTCAGAGAAAACGTTAAAGCAAATAGAACTATTTGATGAGTTTATTAATTCAATTGATGACAAATCACTTATTGGTAAACGCTCGATTGCTGCATCGGGCGGTATATTAGCCTGGCCAAAAGCTCAGCGAGATGTTGTGCGTCAAGGTATTGCTTTATATGGCGTTTCACCTTTTGATGAATCTATTGCTGAGCTACAACCTGCAATGACGTTTAAATCTGAATTAATTGCGGTACGAAAACACAAAAAAGGTGAATCAGTTGGTTATGGTCAAATTTGGTGTAGCCAGCAAGATACTAAACTAGGTGTGGTTGCAATGGGGTATGGTGATGGTTATCCACGAAATATTCCAGAAAATACTCCTGTTTTGATTAATGGTCGAAAAGTACCAATCGTTGGTCGAGTATCAATGGATATGATTGTAGTTGATTTAGGTATAAATTGTCTTGAAAAACCAGGTGATGAAGTCATATTTTGGGGAGCAGGACTTCCTGTTGAGGAAATCGCAAAGCATACTGGAATTAGTGCTTACGAATTAATAACGCGCTTAACTTCACGCGCAAAAATTCATTATATAGATAAATTAAATTATGATTAAAAAAATATTTTTATACACTTTACTTTCTTTTATATTAATTATTGGCGGCTCGATCAGTATTGGTTATTACTTTTTACAGCAGTTTTCTAAACAACAAATGCAAGTAACCAACGAAAACCAGATGTTTGTTTTGAAAAAAGGCACATCCATGCACCAATTGGTTGCACAAGTTAAAGAAAGTAAATTAATGCATAGTGCTTATTTATTGCCTTATTTGTGTAAATTGAATCCTTCATTGAGATCAATTAAAGCAGGAACTTATCAATTACACCCACATATGACCGTTGAAGAGTTTTTGCAATTATTAGTGTCGGGTAAAGAAAGCAATTTTTCAATTCAATTTGTGGAAGGTAAACGAGCTAAAGATTGGTTAAATATTATTCAAAGTACGCCATACATTGAACAAACATTAGTTGGAAAAACAGATGAAGAAATTGCTAAGTTATTAGGCATTGAAGGATCAATTGAAGGTTGGTTATCGCCTGATACTTACCTTTATACCGCAGACACTTTAGATATTAATATCCTAAAACGTGCGCATATGACGATGAAAAGTAATTTGCAAAAAATTTGGGATAATCGGGATAGTAATCTTCCTTATCAATCCCCTTATGAATTACTGATTATTGCATCAATTATTGAGAAGGAAACAGGTATTAGTTCAGAGCGTGCTAATGTGGCATCGGTATTTGTTAATCGTTTAAGAGCTAAAATGAAGTTACAAACAGATCCAACTATTATTTATGGTTTAGGCGATAACTATAAAGGTACTATTAGGCGCGTTGATTTGACCGATACTGAAAATCCTTATAATACTTATGTTATTGAAGGATTACCACCAACTCCAATTGCAATGCCAAGCATTGCCTCGCTCGAAGCTGCAGCACACCCAGCTAAAACCAATTATCTGTTTTTTGTGGCGAATGGAGCAGGTGGACATACATTCTCAAGTACTTACAGTAACCATCAGCAAGCAGTTAATGAGTATCGTCGAATGAATAGTAGTGGGAATTAAATAAAAATTCAATAAAATCAATGCTCTGTCTGAGCATTTTTTCATGTTTGTTAACTTTAATTATTACCGCATATTAATGCGGTAATTTTTCATAATTAAGTTGCGACAAATCATCAAGTTGCTTAATTAGGTAAAGTAGATGATTAACATCTTGTTCTTGCTCTTTTAGTGCTTCTTCAAAATAAGGGTGTAAGGCAAATTTGGGCAAATTTGTTTTGGCGTCAATCATTGCTTGTATACGTGGAATAAAAATCCATTGTAACCATTCGTGTGCTTGCATGGTATCGATAGCAAAAGGTTCTTGGCTTAAAAATGCATTGGGATTTGGCGGTATAGTTTGCCATAAATCGATTTTTTGTAATTCCTCAATAATTTGGTCAAGTTGATTTAGTAGCTTTTGCCCTTGCGATTTTTGTGTTAATAAATTCTGATAATGTAGCCAATCAAAATAGGGGCCAGGATCTGTTTTTCGATTTGGAGCAATATCGCTATGCCCAGCAATATCTTTGATGGCATAAGTTTGTTGTAATAATAACGTAACGTTTACTAATTGCTGATATTGTTGTTCGGTAAAATTATCGCTATCACATCCTTCCATTTCGATGCCGATCGAAAAATCATTACAATTTTCTTGCCCTTCAAATGCTGATTTTCCTGCATGCCAGGCACGTTTATCAAATGGAACAAATTGAATAATTTCACCATCACGTCGAATAAATAGATGGCTTGATACTTCAAGTTGATGAATCGAAGCAAAGTACGGGTGCTGGTTGGGATCGAGCCGACCAGTAAATAATTGCTCAACATAAGGACCTCCATATTCATTGGGCGGTAAGCTTATATTATGAATAACAAGTAGTGATATCGGTTTATTAATAGGGCGTTCATTATAAAAAGGCGAAACAACTTGCTTTATACCTTGTAACCAGCCATTAACAATTTTTAGGGACATAGTGACTCCACTTATTTGATAAACCGATGTATGGATTTGTCTATTTTGCGATTTGCTTCGCAAAAATTGAACATACAACGTAATAATTAACTACATTAAGGATTTTACTTTCTAATCTTACTTTTTCATTATTATTCCATTTTTTTGTTTTGCTATAAAGGCTCTTAGATTAAATCATTGACTAAAAAATAGAGGTGTTTATGTCTAATCAATCGGGCTTTACGTTATTTGAACTTATGATTGCCATTATTGTTATCGCTATCTTAGCCGCTATCGGTGTTCCTGCTTATCAGGGATATGTAAAAAAAGCCGCAATGACTGATATGTTGCAAACAATGACATCGTATAAAACCGCTGTAGAAATTTGTGCTGTAGAGCAAGGTAGCTTAACCAATTGTAGTAATGGTAATAATGGCGTACCAGCTAGTCGGACATCAAATTATGTTACTTCTATTACGGTTAATAACGGAGTTATTACTTTGGTTGGAACTAGCGCCTTAACAGGGTTAACTACTACACTAACACCAACAATCAATGCTACAAATGGCAATTTAGATTGGAGCCGAGTTTGTACTACATCGCCAAGTGATACCAGTTTAACCAGTGCTTGTGAAGATATTTTTAAATTCTAATGTTTGTATTTAATAATTGACGAATAAGGAACCACCTTTATGCAAGAAGAACAGTTAATTGAAAGTATCGATAAATTGTTACTTGAAGCATTAGATAAGCGTGCTTCGGATATTCATTTTGAGCCTTACCAACATAGCTATCGTATTCGTATGCGCATTGATGGTGTTTTGCACGATATGTTATCACCCCCACTTGCATTAGCGAAACAGATAACAGCAAGATTAAAAATCATGTCTCAACTAAATATAGCTGAACATCGATTACCGCAAGATGGCCAACTCATTATTGATCGTTATACCATGCGTATTTCCACTTTGCCTGTAATGAATGGCGAAAAAATTGTTTTAAGAGTAATGGATAATCATGAATCTGAATTAACCATTAATGATTTAGGGTTAACGGATGCAGATCTGTTAACATTCAAACAAATTTTAGACTACCCACAAGGATTGATTTTAGTTACAGGTCCAACAGGAAGCGGTAAAACGGTGACGTTATATAGTGGATTAAAGCGGTTAAATAAAACCGAACGTAACATCTGTAGTGTCGAAGATCCCATTGAAATTCCTCTAGAGGGTATTAATCAAACTGCGATTAATCTCAAGGCTGGCTTAACATTTGCTATTGTATTGCGTGCTTTACTACGGCAAGATCCTGATGTAATGATGATTGGCGAAATTCGCGATCATGAAACCGCCGAAATTGCAATTCAAGCTGCGCAAACAGGGCATCTAGTATTATCTACATTGCACACTAATTCAAGTGTCGAGGCAATAACACGATTAAAGCAAATGGGGATAGAAAATTATCTATTGTCATCAAGTTTAAAATTAATTATTGCTCAGCGGTTAGTTCGAAAATTGTGCTCACACTGCAAAGTTGTGGCGAGTGATTTAGTTAAGCTAGGCAATGAATACGAACCGCATTATTTAGCTTCAGGATGCCCAAATTGTATTGGCGGTTATAAAGGACGAATTGGGTTATACGAGTTTTTAGTTATCACGCCCGATATTCAACAACAAATATTAGCCAATCAAACTATTTTACCTTCAAATATGACTTCGCTAAAAATAGCAGGACAAAAATTAGTGAGGCAGGGCGTGACAACATTAGCTGAATTAAATCGAGTCTTGGGTGATACAGCGTGAAACGGCTCTATTATTGGTATGATGTTGATTTTAATCAACACAAAATTATTGCCGAATCATCACAGGCTATTAAAAGGCAGCTATTGTTGCAAGGTAAAATAGCCATTAAGATTAAAGCCGGTAAAATTATCACCCCACACAGTTTTAATCGTACAGATCTGCTGATGATTACCAAACAATTAGCTACCATGCTAAAGGCGGGATTATCTATTATTGATACATTACAATTGCTTGCTCAAGAACAAGCTAAACCGCATTGGCAATATTTGTTACTTGATATTAAACAACAAATAGCTAAAGGCGAATTTTTATCTCAAGTATTGCAGCAACATCAATCGGTGTTTTCCTCTTTGTATTGTGAGATTATAGCAACAGGCGAACTGACAGGACAGCTTGATGAAAGCTTTGAGCAGTTAGCATTATTGCTTGAAAAATCAATCAAACTACAAAAAAGCATAAAAAAGGCAATGCGTTATCCGTTGTTTTTATTATTGATTGCAATGATGGCAAGTTTGGTGATGTTATTATTTGTTTTACCAAAATTTTCAGATATTTATCAAAATTTCGATGCTGAACTACCAGCTTTTACACAAGGTGTTATTGATTTTTCGAGTTATTTGCAACAAAGCTGGTTAATTTGGTGTATCGTATTTTTTATTAGTTATTTTTGTTATCAGCGCTATTTAAAAGTGCGTTATCGACGTAAAATCGAAATGATAGTAATAAAATTTCCCTTTATTGGAAAAATTATTCAAACCACTTGCTTAACTCAGATTTTCCAAACAATTGGAATCACTCAAAAAGCAGGTATACCATTATTGACTGGTTTAACTGCGGCGGCTAATACTACTAATTATTTTCTTTATCGTGATAGTATTTCGCAAATTATTGTAGGCATTGAGCAAGGGCTTTCATTTAGCCATGTATTGCATGGGCAACGATATTTTCCTAATTTATGTTCACAGTTAATTCATGTGGGGGAGGAGTCAGGCACACTAGATTTAATGCTCGATAAATTAGCAACTTATTATCAAGAACAAAATCAAACCTTAACCGATAATTTATCGCAAGCATTTGAGCCATTATTAATGCTTATTTTGTCTTTAATTATTGGCAGTTTAATTGTGGCTATGTATTTACCGATATTCCAAATGGGCGATGTAATTCACTAATGTTAGTATTTATTATTAACTATTTAGGTCTTTGTATCGGTAGCTTTGTTTATGTTGCTTATTATCGTTATTTGCCAACACTGACATCATACCAATATTTATGTCGAATTAGTTTTCATCGATCTGCTTGCCCACATTGTCATAGTAAGCTGAAAGCTTGGCAATTGATACCGATTATTTCTTGGTTAATATTAAAACGACGTTGTTATTACTGCGATACCAATATTTCATGCCAATATCTTATTGTTGAATTATTTGTCGCTGTTTTATTTACTTTTATCTATATTGATAAAAGCATCAATTATCAAAGCGGTATTTTAATGATTCTTGGTTGTTATTTTTTACTTTTAGCTTTAATCGATTTTAAATACTATTTATTGCCAGATTTGTTTACCCAACCATTAATGTGGACAGGTGTAATGCTTGCCTATTTTGATTTGGCAAACATCGTTTTAACCGATGCTTTGCTAGGTATCTTTTGGGGATATCTATTATTAAAAATACCTGCTACTTTATTTTATTTGGTATTTAAAAAACAGGGATTAGGGGGAGGCGATATCAAATTGCTTGCCGCTCTTGGTGCTTGGTTGCCTTATACATCATTACCAATGTTATTATTTTTTGCTTCCCTATTGGGGATTATATATTCTCTTTTTTTGCGATATGTGATCAATGAACCAAAATCAAAAGTTATTCCATTTGGCCCTTTCTTATTAATTTCTGGTTATGTGATTTATTATTTCTGTTAAAAAGTTTCAGTAAAATAGGTGTTTTAATCAATTTATTGTTAATCAATAAGTGTTAAAAGTGCATAAATGTATTATTTTTTCATTAAATGCAATATATAACTAAAATTGATATCCATAGTAAAAATAGTTATTTTTATAAAAGTGAAAATCGCGTTATAGTGTTAGCTAGGTTTGTTGAACCGCAGGTTATTCACCTACTAAGGAATTACTTATGATATCTAATAGTATTAATCAATTAAAAACCGAAATGATAACATGGCGCCATCATATTCACGCCCATCCAGAAACAGCCTTTGAAGAGGTTAAAACCACGCAATTTATTATCGAAAAGTTACAATCCTTTGGTATTACCGAGTTATATACTGATTTTGCTCCAACAGGAGTTGTTGGTATTATTAAAGGTAATCGTGATGGACGATGGATTGCTCTGCGAGCTGATATAGATGCATTAGATATTATTGAAGAAAATAATATTAATTATTGCTCAACCATTTCTGGCAAAATGCATGGGTGTGGTCATGATGGGCATACTGCAATGTTACTAGGAACGGCTAAATATCTTAGTGAACACCGTGATTTTGCTGGTACTGTTGTTCTTATTTTTCAACCAGCTGAAGAAAACGAAGGCGGAGCCAGAGTCATGGTTGAAAATGGTTTATTTGAACAATTTCCGATTGAAGCAGTATATGGCATGCATAATCAACCTAATATGGAGTTAAATCACTTTTATATTAATCATGGCCCAATGATGGCATCGTATGATGTATTTGAGATCAAAATAACAGGTGTTGGTGCTCATGCCGCTGCGCCTCATCTAGGAAAAGATACAATTTTGACAGCTACGCAAATCGTAAATGGATTACAAAGTATTGTGAGTCGTAATGCTGATCCTTTAAGTTCATTGGTAGTTAGCGTAACGCAAATTCATAGTGGCGATACTTGGAATGTGTTACCACAGGAAGCGGTTATTCGCGGTACTGTTAGAACATTTAGTGCACAAGTACAAGATATGGCTGAAAATCGTATTAAACAAATAGCAACAGGTATTGCCACAACATTTGGAGCCAAGGCGGAAGTAGATTATCAACGCCGTTACCCAGCTACCATCAATTACGCTAAACAAGCTGATATTGCTATTGCAGCTGCTAAACAAGTTGTGGGACAAGATAACTTAATTATTGATCCTCTCCCTTCAATGGGTTCAGAAGATTTTGCTTTTATGCTACAAAAAATCCCTGGTGTTTATGTATGGTTGGGCGCTGGTAAAGGGGCTAATTTGCATAATCCAGCTTTTAACTTTAATGATGAAGTGTTAACAACTGGTGTAAGCTATTTTGTTGAAATAGTTAATCAAGAACTTACTAACTAAGTTAAAACGATATTCCAACGACAGCTGGAATAAACGTTGCGTTATTCCAGCTTATTAGTCGAAAACAATTAAAATGTCATTCGGCTATTGTCATTTCCATATACTCTAAATGGCGTATTTAAATCAATTCCATTATTAAGTACCACTTGGACACAAACACCGTCTTTTTCGTCTAGTTTTGCCGCAGCTAACACAAGTCCCCCTTCTCGCCAACCACCGGCAAGTTTATACTCAAGCGTACTGCCTATTTTAGGTAAAACATCACTCGTACCCTTTATTACATACATCCCACGAGTATTTGCTCCACGGAATTGTGCTCTAGCTACCATTTCCTGACCACAGTAACAACCTTTTTCAAAGCTGATTGCGTCATAAGATTGCAAATTACAGGCTTGTGGTAATAATATTGCCATATTGTCATTATCAATGATAGGGTAACCAGCTTGCAGATCAAGTTTTAGCCAGTCGCTACATGGATGTAAATCTTCAGAAATAGGCTCCGGCGTTACCATAATAATACGCATTTGCGGTAAAGGTAGTTTGATATAGGTGATATTATTTTCAGTAAAACAGTTTTTATTACTTAATTTTTCTGCGATTCCAGAGGGGATCGCATCTCCAACCAAGCCGACCATATTTAGATCTTCGACTGGTTCGATAGTTACTTTAGAAAAAACAGCGTATTTTGTTAGTTCGGCAATCTGTTTTTTAACAACACTTTTACGCTCAATATAGTAAATATCATTACCTCGTTGAAATAACAATAAAGTACTCCACATTCTGCCTTTACTGTCGCAATGAGCAGCATAAAGCGTAGATTTTTCTGAAAGTCGGTTAATATCGTTAGTTATTTGACCTTGCAAGAAAGCTCGGTTATCCTCACCTGTAACTTTAACTAATTGCCAGTCAGCAAGAGAGGTTGGTTTAGAAGAAATATTGCTCATATTTGTACCTTTGGGTGAAGAAGAATCCTAGTACCGTTATGGCTAGAAATACTTATCTCCTGAGTTTATATAAAAAATAAAAAAATAACAATAAAATCAATTAGCAATATTTAAATAAAATAGATAGATTACGGATATTATTCATAATATTTTAAAAAATAATTTTATTTGTGGATAATTTTTTCAGTAAAACACTTAGTTAATTGACTTTAATTGATTTTGTTTATAAGTTGATGCAAAATAAACCACTAAATGACTAATCAGTTACATTGGAGACAACAACCATGGCAAAACTGTCAGGCGCAGAGATGGTTATTCAATCTTTGATTGACCAAGGAGTAAAACAGATATTTGGCTATCCCGGTGGTAGTGTTCTTGATATTTATGATGCCATTCACACGTTAGGTGGTATTGAACATATATTAGTTCGCCATGAACAAGCTGCGGTACATATGGCCGATGGTTATGCTAGAGCAACAGGGAATGTTGGCGTTGTTTTAGTTACATCAGGCCCTGGGGCAACAAACACTATTACTGGTATTGCAACAGCTTACATGGATTCGGTTCCACTGGTTATATTGTCTGGACAAGTTGCCAGTAACCTAATTGGTAATGATGCATTTCAAGAATGTGACATGATCGGAATTTCGCGTCCGATTGTTAAACACAGTTTTTTAGTCAAAGATAGTAAAGATATTCCAGAAACTATCAAAAAAGCATTTTATATTGCTTCGACAGGTAGGCCTGGTCCAGTCGTTATCGATCTACCAAAAGATATTGTTAATCCAGCTAACAAATATAATTATCATTATCCAAAATCAGTTTTAATGCGATCTTACAATCCAACGATTCAAGGTCATAAAAAACAGATCAAAAAAGCATTAACCACGTTGTTATCGGCTAAAAAACCGGTGTTATTTATTGGTGGTGGGGTTATTGCCGCCGATGCTAGTGGCGAAATTAAAACACTTGCAGAAAAATTAAACTTACCTGTCGCTTCAACGTTAATGGGTATTAGTGCTTTTCCGGGAACCGATAAACATTATCTTGGTATGATAGGCATGCACGGTGTTTATGAAGCTAATATGGCCATGCATAATGCCGATGTAATTTTTGCAATCGGTGCACGTTTTGATGATCGAACAACCAATAATGTTGAAAAATATTGTCCAAAAGCCAAAATTATTCATGTTGATATCGATCCGACTTCTATTTCAAAAACTATATCTGCTTCAATTCCTGTAGTTGGTGATGCAAAAGTTGTTCTTGAAACGTTGCTGTCTATGTTAGATGAGTTAAATACAGAACGTGATCTTGACGCATTAATTGATTGGTGGAAACAGATAGAACACTGGCGATCACGTCACTGCTTAGCTTATAACCATGAAGGGCAAAGCATTAAACCACAAGAAGCGATACAAGTGTTATATAAATTAACCAAAGGTGATGCATTTGTGACGACCGATGTCGGTCAACATCAAATGTTTACTGCGCTTTATTACCCATTTGATAAACCTCGTCACTTTATCACATCTGGTGGGCTAGGCACGATGGGATTTGGTTTGCCAGCAGCGCTGGGAGTCAAATTGGCATATCCTAAAAAAACCGTTGTATGTGTAACAGGCGATGGTAGTATCCAAATGAATATTCAAGAATTATCAACCGCATTGCAATATGGCTTACCAGTACTGGTTTTAAATTTGAACAACCGCTTCTTAGGCATGGTTAAACAGTGGCAAGATATGATTTATTCTGGACGCCATTCAAGTTCTTATATGGAATCTCTACCTGATTTTGCTAAAATTGCAGAAGCCTATGGTCATGTTGGTATGGTAATAACAAAGCGTGAGGAACTAGAATCTAAACTGAAACAAGCACTGGCAATCAAAAACCGTTTAGTTTTTGTTGATGTTATGACTGATGCGACTGAACATGTATATCCAATGCAAGTTCGAGGTGGTGCAATGAACGAAATGTGGCTTAGTAAAACGGAGAGAACCTAATGCGTTATATATTATCAATCTTAACCGAAAACGAACCAGGCGCATTATCACGAATTATCGGCTTGTTTTCGCAACGTGGTTTTAATATCGAAACTATCACCACTGCGCAGACTGAAGATCCAACCATGCACCGCATGACGATTCAGACCTCGGGTGATGAGCATGTGATTGAACAGATCCAAAAGCAATTGCATAAACTTGTTAATGTTTACCGTGTTCATGATTTAACCGAAGGCCCGCATGTAGAGCGTGAAATCATGCTAGTAAAAGTAGAAGCAAAAGGTTCACAAGCACGTGATGAAGTTAAACGTTGTGCCGATATTTTTAGAGGATCGATCGTAGATGTTACTGCAACACATTATATTGTACAACTATCGGGTACTAGCGAAAAACTAGATTCATTTTTATCCTCAATTCGTGAAACATGCAATATTATCGAAACCGTCCGTTCAGGAATTATTGGCTTATCACGTAGTGAAAAAACAGTTAAATAGCCACATTTATAGTTAACATATTTATTAAGGCACATTGTGCGCCTTAATTTTGTTAACAATACTAAGACTGTTGATTTCTCAATCAAAAGGCATAAAGATGTTGCCATATTTTAATCTCGCCAAAAATTAACAATAGCAACTCGTTATGCTTAGAACAATGCTACTAGATACTTACTTGAAAAAGTGCCAAAATTAGAAGATCAGTAGTCTTTAGATTAAAGTAATAATTGTTAGTAATAACCATTACTGTATGTAACAAGAATAGAAATAATAATTACAATGTATAAAACAATAAATATAATCGAAGCGATAAATGTAATTAGAAAATATTTCCAATAGCCATAAATATTTTCTATAGCATCAACGATATCGTCTCCTTTTCGAAGACTTGCAGCTAAGCTAAATGCACTTCCCGATTTGAAAAGTTTGGCTCCAGCAAAAATTTGTGGGATGCCAACAATAGCAGTAATTATTCCTAGACATGTAAAAGCGCCAGCAATTATAAAAATAACACCAAAAACTTGTTGCATAGTAGCGATAAAACGCATATGTTTTATTAATAATTCAGTTATTTGAAAAGAAATTGTATTTGTTTGATTTGTATTCATTTTTATTCCTTATATTATTGCTCTATTTGAACGTGGCGAATAAAATAGCATTTTTTAAATTAATGTCGAGGTAATTTTTTGCATAATAGTTCAAGTTTAAATCGTTTTTCTATTGCCCCAATGTTAGATTGGACAGATAAACATTGCCGTTATTTTCATCGAATTTTAACAAAAAAAACATTGCTATATACCGAAATGGTGACTACAGGCGCAATTTTATTTGGGAAAGGTGATTATTTAGCTTTCAACAATGAAGAACATCCACTTAGCCTGCAACTAGGCGGTAGCGATCCTAACGCATTAGCGCAATGTGCAAAATTAGCGCAAGAACGTGGTTATGACGAAATCAACTTAAATGTGGGATGTCCATCGGATCGCGTACAAAATGGTATGTTTGGTGCTTGTTTAATGGGAAATCCAAATTTGGTTGCCGATTGTATCGCTCAGATGCAAGATCAAGTTGATATTCCCGTCACGGTAAAAACAAGAATTGGTATTGATGATTGCGATAGCTATACTTTTTTGTGTCAATTTATTGAAAAGGTAATGCCTTACACCAAAACATTTATTGTACATGCGCGCAAAGCATGGTTATCAGGGGTAAGCCCAAAGGAAAATCGTGAAGTTCCGCCACTTGACTATGAACGTGTTTATAAATTGAAACAAGATTATCCTAATTTAACTATAGCCATCAATGGTGGCATAAAAACAATTGATGAAATAAAATGCCATTTACAGCATGTTGATGGTGTGATGGTTGGGCGAGAGGCATATCAAAATCCACTGTTACTTACTGAAATTGATACGCAAATTTTTGGCACAAATGCTCCCGTCATTGATCCCCTATCTGCTATTCAAGCACTTTACCCTTATATCGAACAACAGCTAATGCAAGGTGCGCAACTTAACCATATTATGCGGCATACTTTAGGTATATTTAATGGACGTAAAGGAGCAAGGCAATGGCGGCGTTATCTTAGCGAAAATGCGCATAAAAAAGGGGCAGGGGTCGAGGTTGTTGAACAGGCTTTAACATTCATCAAATAATATTTAACAAAATAGCAATTTTATTTGCTCAATAATGACGCTAATTGCGCGCTGCTAGTATATCGTTATATACTAGCTCACATTTTTCCTAATGGTTTTATTCTGTGCGTTTAAATTCAAGTCAACAAAAAGCCGTTGAATATGTTTCAGGACCGTGTCTTGTTTTAGCTGGGGCAGGTTCTGGCAAAACTCGGGTTATTATTAACAAAATTTCCTATTTAATTCGTGTTAAAGAATATTTACCACGCCATATTGTTGCAGTTACCTTTACGAATAAAGCCGCACGCGAAATGAAAGAACGTATAGCCCAAGCACTTAGTAAACAAGAAGCAAGAGGGCTTAAAATATCAACATTTCATACGCTAGGATTGGATATTATTCGCCGAGAGTATACTCATCTGGGAATTAAATCTAATTTCTCATTATTTGATGATCATGATCAAACAGCGCTACTCAAGGAACTAACTCATCAATGGTTAGAAGATGATAAGGATCTGATTAATCAATTACGCTCAACAATCTCAAATTGGAAAAATGATCTTGTTGATTCAACTATTGCGATGGCAAGAGCGCAGACGAATAAAGAGAAACTATTTGCTCACTGTTATCAATTGTATGAAAAACAATTAAAAGCTTGCAGTATATTAGATTTTGATGATCTTATATTATTGCCCACACTCTTATTAAAAACCAACGAAGAAGTTCGCGAAAAATGGCAAAACAAAGTTCGTTATTTGTTGGTTGATGAATATCAAGACACAAACACAAGTCAGTACGAATTTATCAAATTACTAGTTGGTAACCGAGCTAAATTTACTGTTGTTGGTGATGATGATCAGTCTATTTACTCTTGGCGTGGTGCACGACCACAAAATTTAGTATTACTTAAACAAGATTTTCCTAATTTAGAAGTGATCAAATTAGAACAAAATTACCGATCATCGGGTCGAATTTTAAAAGTGGCGAATATCTTAATCGAAAATAATCCACATATCTTTGAAAAAAAACTTTTCTCAGAACTGGGTTATGGTGAAACATTAAAAGTTATTTCAGCCGATAGCGAAGAGCATGAAGCCGAAAAAGTTATTAATCACCTTATTGGCCATCGTTTTGCGCATAACAGTCAATATGGTCAATACGCTATCTTATATCGTGGCAATCATCAGGCACGACTAATTGAAAAGATACTCATGCAATATCGGATACCGTATCGAATCTCTGGCGGTACATCATTTTTTGCTCGAATTGAAATTAAAGATTTAATGGCATATTTGCGATTATTAACTAATCCAGATGATGATAATGCGTTTATTCGTATTATCAACACACCAAAACGAGAAATTGGTCCAGCAACTATTCAAAAACTTGGCGAATGGGCTAATCATCGAGGTGTTAGTTTATATCAAGCAAGCCATGATATGGGGTTGACCCAATTGCTTTCAGGTAAACGTATGGAGTCATTACAAGAATTCATACATTGGTTTGATGCCCTTATTCAAAAATCTCATACTGAACCCATGGAAGCAATTTATGAACTTCTACACGGGATTCATTATGAGAGCTGGATTTATGAAACCTCATCATCCCCAACATCTGGGCAAATGCGCATGCGCAATGTAGAACAATTGGTCAGTTGGTTAAATGATATGTTGCAAGGTGATGATATTGATGAAGCAATGACACTTGAACAAGCTGTCGCGAGATTTACTTTGCGTGATATGTTAGAACGTAACGAGTCCGAAGAAGAACTCGACCAAGTACAACTTATGACACTACATGCATCTAAAGGATTAGAGTTTCCTTATGTCTACTTGATTGGCATGTCCGAAGGTTTATTACCTCATCAAACTAGCATTGATGAAGATAACATTGAAGAAGAGCGCCGTTTAGCTTATGTTGGTATTACTCGGGCGCAACGAGAACTGACTTTCTCTTTTAGCCGGCAACGTAAACAATTTGGCGAAACACTTCAAGTTGAACCGAGTCGATTTTTATTAGAACTGCCACAAGACGACTTAGAGTGGCAAGATCAGCGTAACGAATTATCACCTGAAAAAAAAATGCAACAAGGGCAAAGTAGGCTAGCCATGCTAAAAGCACAAATTGCCAAGGCTAAGTAATCAAATTTTGACTATTATATGTACGTCTAAATTTCGGACGTGATCACTATTATTAATTTATTCATAAAAAAAAGTACGTCCGAAATTACGATATCAAATATCTCATCTCGCTATAAGTGCTTGATTTAAATAAAAATAAAAATTCAATAAAATCAATGCTCTACCTAAGTCATTTTAGAGCAAAAACACGCCTATGGCACCTCAATGTTAATAAGCCTGCCTTATTAGAGCGTCAAAATATGCCGATAACGAAGTAAAGCTAGCACGCCAAACTGGGCTGTTGGGCGTGTTTGTGTTTTAGATGTTATCAGCAATATTAATCATTACGTAAAAGTCAAAAAGTCCTAAAGGTAACACCATATTTTTATTATAAAATTCACCTATCTATAAAACCGAATCGTTTTCATCTTTACATTTCTTTACAAAAAATCCGTCAAAAAACTAGCCAACTATTTCTAAAACGGTTATACTTTAACCGTTTTAGAAAGGTAAGCTTATTAAATAAGCGAATAATTATAAAAAATCGAAATAAAACAAAATATTACTTGACAGGTGGAGCAAAATGCAGTACCATTTTAGGCACAAGGCACAAG